>CAZMBD010000005.1:0-3919 GCA_964564325.1 uncultured Clostridiaceae bacterium | reverse complement strand
ATAATATGGCTAGGTATAAATTTGAAATAAAAAAACTATATAGAAAAAAAGCCATTCTCTTTATTATTCTTTTTTCCTTTGCCATAAGTTTTTTCAATATAAAATACATTACATCGGATAAACATTTTAGAACATTTCAAGATATAGTAAATAACCCTGCAACATTTCCATACAAAGTAATAGATGGAGAAATAAATGAGAGAAAGATAAATAATATGGATGAAGGTCAAATAGGAGCATTAGTCTTTCAAACAGAAACCCTAAAGCAAAAATGGGAGGGAATAAGGATATTATATACTGAATGGAGGGAATTGGGAAAGGATAATTCTGGAGAATATATTAATTCTTATTATGATTATTTATTATATCTAAAAAATGTTTTGGATAGATATGATATTCCTCTGACTAAGGAGGAGAAAATTGATTTAGAATGGTCTCTATTATCTTCTAAATACCATATATATAACGATATAGTTTACGAAGAACCTAGAACTAGTAAATCGGCAAGGATTTTTTTAGAATATGGTACTAATTTATTATTTGGTATAGTGCCTTTGGTAGTAATTTTATTTTTAGTTTTAGAATCTTTACCAAAGGAATACGAAGAGGGAACCATTATTACTCAATACACTCATCCAAAAATGAGAAATACTATTATTTTTTCCAAACAATTAGCAGCACTATCTCTAGTGTTAATATATATAATTTCTACTTGGATTTTCACCATAATATTGTCCAAATTAATGGGCTACAGAATAGGGAGCTTAAGAGCACCTTTAAGAATATATGGAAGTAAATATTATATAACAGTTATAGATTATTTATTAATTTCTTCATTGGCCTTTTTAGCTCTTAATTTTTTCTTTATTTCCATAGTTTTACTTCTAGGTAGTATTACAAAAAACAGTAATCAAGTAAAGATTATATTAATTTTTCTATTAGTTATAGGAAATATTATTACATCTAATATGGGGGTCATGCAAGTAGTTAGAAATCCGTTTTTCTTATTTGATTATAGGAAAATTTTATTAGGAGAAGTAAAAACATTGCCAGTATCAGGTACTCAGATGATGCTAGAACAAATTGATGGAATAGGCTTTTCTCCATATTGCTATATTATACTTTATGGAATAGGGGCTACATTATTGACTTTAATCACAAGAGATTATATTAAAACTAATAAAAGGGAAAAAAAATCTACTAATTATTTATTGTCTAAATTAAACAATAATCTATCTCTAGAAATAAGAAAAATTTTAGAGGGAAATTCTCTAAAATTCTCCCTATTGCTTACATTTATCTTAATAGGCCTATTTTTTCTTCAGATAGTAATAAAAGATACAAATTCTATAAATAATTTTTTTGGGTCTCAAGGGCCTCTGCATGTAATGCAATCCGTATTAGAATTTGAGAAAGATCAAATAGCTACTTTGGAAAAATTATCAGAAAGCAAATCTATTACTGAAGATGAAAGAAAGGATTTATTAGATAGATTATATATGTACAAAGATAGCCTGCCCGTAACAAAGGAAGAAGTCAAAAGACAGGAGGATATATACAATTCTTATATAAAGGGAAATTCTAAATTATATTATTCTCTATTAGATTGGGATGTAGATTTTGCATTTTTAAAAGGCGAAGGTATGAGTGGGGGATTTGGAACCTTTACCGAATTTGAGGAAGGTGCACCTTCAAACTTTTCCTATATAGTAACAAAGGAAAGATTAAAAGAATTTAAAAAAAGGGATATTCCACCATTTATAGGTGTAAATATGGAAATTACATCTTATGATAAATTTGTAGATAGATTTAGTGAAAAGTGGTATATAGACCATGAAACTATAAAAAATCATTCAGGTCTCTTTACACTATATAGATTATTTAAAGATTATAATTTAGATTTTATACTACTTGGTTTAATATTGCTATTCTTTTTAAGTGGATATACTTTAGAAAAGGAGTTAGGTAATCATCTAAGTTTACTATATGTTCAACCTTGTCAAAGGATAGATTATTATTATCATAAGATAATGGCAAGCACATTATTGGGATTTATATTTATTTCTATAATGTATATTCTAGTGTTAATTATGGGAGGTATAGTTGATGGGTTGGGGCAGTGGAGATTTCCAATTTTAGAATACACAAAGGTAGTACCAGACCCTATGGTTTTAGGAGAAGATTTTAAAGAATATTATAGATTTATGGATCTTGGAAATTACATTATAAGAACAATTATAGTAATGATTTTTGCCATAGGATTTTTGGCTTCATTATCCGTATTTACATCCCTATTTATAAATAATAGACTTAAATTATTTAGTTTAAACTTGGGAATTTGTGCCTTAGGCTATGGTATAGTTACAAGAGATTTTATCCCATCTATAATTAAAACATACTTACCATTTGGATATTTAAATGTATCTGCAGTTGCAGATGGTTCCATAAAATTAATACTAAATAATAATAATGTAAACATTTTAGTGTCTATATTAGTATTATCTATATGGATTATTGGATTTTATTTATTATCAAAAGATGCAATTGAGAAAGTGGAAATATATTAATGAGGGGAGAGGATTACCATTAATATTATAGAAGTAAAAAATATAAAAAAAACTTTTGGAGAACACAGTGTTTTAAAAGGCATATCCTTTAAAATTGAAGAACCACAAATTTTAGCATTAGTGGGACCAAATGGTTCTGGGAAAAGTACATTATTTAATATAATAACCAATTTATTAAAGGCTGATGAAGGACAAGTTGAAATCTTTGGAATTCCAAATACAAATCCAGATATTTTTTATAGGACATCTTTTTTAAAGGATAATACAGTATTATATGGCTATTTAACTGGCAGAGACCATTTAGAATTTATTAGAAGTATGCAAAAACTGCCTAAGTCTAGAATAGATGAGGTTTCAAATAGAATAGGCATTACATCATATCTAGATAAAACTATAAAAACTTATTCTTTGGGAATGAAACAACATTTACTTTTAGCCATGTCCATTATGAATGATCCAGATTTATTAATAATGGACGAACCTCTTACTGGACTGGACCCTACGAGTATTATTAAAGTTCGACATTTATTACAAGAATTAAATGATGAAGGGAAAACCATTTTATTATCTTCTCATACTTTAAGTGAAATCGACTATATTACTTCAGATATTCTGTTTTTAAAAGATGGGAAAGTCATAGAAGAAGATATATCCATATATAAAGTTGATGAATATGAAATCCAGCTTAAAACCCCTATAGATGATGAAAAGATAAAGCAGTTATTGAGATTAAATAAAGAATTAATTATAAAAGAAAACACTTTATATTATAAGACCACTGAAGAAAATATAGAAAAAATAATTAGCCAAATAATAGGATTAGATATTTCTTTTTCCTCAATTACTAGAAATAAAATAGGAGCTGAAAATAGATATAGAATGCTATTTCCAGAAGTCAATGAAGAGAATTTTATAGGTGATATAGTATGAAAAAGTTTAAAATTCTTATTTTGTTATTTTTAATATTAATTTTATTTACAGGCTGCCAGAGGGATTTTGAAGATATACAAGCAATGGTCAATGAGGATTTAAAAAATATAGAAACACTAACAATAGAAGATAAAGATATAGACTTTCCTTCAAACTGGGATGGAAAGGTTTTAACTTGGGTATGTCAGGATATGGGCAAGGGAAATCGTCCAAATCTTTTCTTGGTAAATAATTATTTAGAAAAATTAAACAAGGATTATAGAGTTAAATTGATCTTATTAGAAACTAAAAATAATAACAGTCCTTTAATTGGTAAAAACTATGCAGCATCTATTAAAGAAATTTATGGTACAAAAGATATGGATATTGTAAATTTTGGCTTTATGAGGGAAACTGGTGGAGATGAATTATCTATTTGGCAG
>CAZMBD010000004.1:17925-41370 GCA_964564325.1 uncultured Clostridiaceae bacterium | reverse complement strand
CAGTAGAATAAAATTAAAAGACAGGTCTTTGACCTGTCTTTTTCTATGGATTAACTATAAACCTGTAGTTCCTCCACCCATACTTCTTTGTGCCATTTCAACTAATCTTTTTGTCATATATCCACCAACATATCCATTTTGTCTAGATGGTAGATTACCTTTATCCATAGTGTTGTAATTAGTCATACCAAGTTCAGAAGCTATTTCTAACTTCATTTGATCTAATGCTTGCTTTGCTTCAGGTACTAATATAGTATTTGTTCCTGTTTTATTTGTATTAGCCATTAAGCTCAACTCCTTTCTTTGGTAAGAATTTTTATTTTTGTTTTAATATTATTTTGTAATAGTATTATGTGTAGAAAAAGATAAGATAAACCATGTAAATTTATGTATCAATAACTAGGATTTCTAGTTTATCCAAAAAATGAAATTAAATTAAAAAATTTTGTGGAACAATTGAACTTAAATTGCGTATTATGATTATTAAATAATATATTAGGAGGTTATTTTATGCGTGAGTCTTACTATTATAGTAAAAGTAATGAGAGTGGCTTAGCTAGAGCCTATATACCTTTTCAGATAATGAATCAAGTATTTACTCCTAGTGAAGCCTTGAAAAAAGGAACTTTATTTCCAGAACTATATAGACCTTATAAAGTAGAGGATAATAAAGGTTATGGAGGTGCTTATTATGGATAGAGAACAAAAAATATTATTAAAAGAAATTATGGAAATTAGCTTTGCACTTATAGAAACAAGTCTTTATTTAGATACTCATCCAAATGATCAAAGGGCGATAAATCTTCACAATACTTATTCTCAAAAATATAGTGAATTAGTATCTGCATATGAAGCTAAATATGGTTTGTTAACAAATACTGGAGTAAGCGGATGCCCTTGGAGTTATATTAATGAACCTTGGCCTTGGGAAATAAAATTCGACATATTATAGGAGGGTAAAATATGTGGATATATGAAAAAAAACTACAATATCCCGTAAGGGTAGACACAACTAATCCTACTTTAGCAGCAATGATTATAGAACAATTTGGGGGACCAGATGGGGAATTATCAGCAGGTATTAGGTATTTGACACAAAGATGGACTATGCCTACGAATCAGGCGAAAGCTATATTAACAGATATAGGTACAGAAGAATTAGCACATTGGGAAATAATAGGTACTATAGTATGGCAATTAGTAAAGGATGCTCCAGTAGACCAAATAAAAGGTACACCTTTTGAAGCACACTATGTAAACCATGGTAAAAGTCCTTTTCCTCACAATGCAGCAGGAGAAGCCTGGACTGCTGGATATATTCAATCTAAGGGAGACCCTATAGCAGATCTTCATGAAGATATGGCAGCAGAAGAAAAAGCTAGAGCTACTTATGAATGGCTAATAAATGTAAGTGACGATCCAGGAGTAATAGATACTTTAAGATTTTTAAGGCAAAGGGAAATAGTTCATTTTCAAAGATTTGGTGAAACTCTTAGAATAGTACAGGAAGAATTAGATAGAAAAAAATACTATTAAAGCAGAGAATATTCTCTGCTTTAAATTTTCACTCTTAAAAGTTTTCTTCTTTAATGTCTAGACTTTTAATTAAATTATATATATAATATAAAGTGTATGATAGTATGGAAGGGGGAATAAGAATGAATGCAATGACAGCGGATAATTTGAGATCAGCTTATGGTGGGGAAAGTCAAGCACATATGAGATATAGAATATGGGCTGCTAAAGCTGATGAAGATGGTTTCCCAACAGTAGGTAGACTATTTAGAGCTACTTCAGATGCAGAAGAAATACATGCTACCCTACATTTTAAAGCATTAAAAGAAGAAAAGGGAGATTTTTCAGTAACTTCAGGTGGAGGGTTTGGACTTGGAACTACTTCAGAAAATCTTCAAGGAGCAATTAATGGAGAAATGTTTGAAGTAGAACAAATGTATCCTGCATATATAGCTGTAGCAGAAATGCAAAATGAAAAGAAAGCTTTATCAGCTATGAGATTTGCCATAGAAGCAGAAAAAGTACATGCTGATTTGTTTACAAAGGCAAAAGAAGCAGTAGATAATGAAAAAGATTTAGAAACAGAAAAGATATATTTATGTCCAGTATGTGGATTTATTAGCATAACTGGAGAAGAAGATAACTGTCCAATATGTAAAGCGAAAAAAGAATTATTTATGGAATATTAATAAGACGCCGAAAGGCGTCTTAGTTTTTTAGGCAAATGTTTTCATATAGCAAGGTATTTTTAGGAAACTTTAAGCTAGGGATACAATAATTGAAAATGGGTATATTTATTAGGATAGACCATAGAGGTGAAAATATGTTAATAGAAATAATAGTACTGTCCTTAATAATAGGTAAAATTAGGGGTGGAAAAATTAAAAATCTAGCACAAATTAGATTCAAAGGCTGGTATTTACTTTTGCTAGGATTTTTACTAGAAATAATAAGTCTTTGGTTTTTTGCTAATCAAAATGGTATATTAGCCAAGATTATTATAGACAAATTTTTTATTATTCAAATTTTCACCTATATTCTATTAATTTTAGGTCTGGGATTAAATATTAGAAAAAGAGGTATTAAAACCATTTTACTTGGAACTATGCTTAATTTTATTCCCATAATAGCCAATAATGGAAGAATGCCTGTATCTAAAGCAGGTTTAGAGAAATTAAATTTATATAAAGAATTGGAACTTTTACAAGCTAATAAAATATTGACCCATGTGCTTATAGATGAAAACACTAGACTTTATTGTTTATCAGATATAATACCAATTTTCAAACCTAATTTATTTTCAAAAATAATAAGCATAGGGGATATACTAATAGCCATGGGTATATTTTTATTAATACAGTTTTATATGAAAAAATTTAAATAAAAAATTTAGGAGGTAAATTATGATTAAGGAAGATGTTATATTACAAAATGAAACAGGGCTTCATGCTAGACCAGCTAGTCTATTTGTAAAAGAAGCCTCTAAATTTAGTTCAGATATTATTGTTATAAAGGATGGTAAAGAATATAATGCTAAAAGTATAATGGGAATACTTAGTATGGGAGCAGGAAAAGGTACCAATATAACCATACAAGCTGAAGGCGATGATGCTAAGGAAGCAGTAGATGCATTAGCAGAACTTGTAAAAAATAATTTTAATGAATAGGAGAATTTTTATGAAAGGAATTGGAACATCTCCAGGAATTGCAATTGGAAAAGTACTGGTATATAGGGAACCTAAGATAAATATAGTGAAAAAAAATGTAGAAAACTTAGAAAGTGAAATAGAAAGATTAGATTTAGCCATTGAAAAAGGAATTAGCCAAATAGAAGAACTATATAAAAAAACATTAAATAATATAGGAGAAGAAGAGGCAGAAATATTTAATGCCCATAAAGCCATGCTAGAAGATCCAGAATTTATTGGAAATATTAAAGAAAAAATTAAATCAGAGAAATCTAATGCAGAATGGGCCATAAAAATAGTAAGTGATGAATATATTCAAATCTTTGAAAATATGGAAGATGAATATTTAAAAGAAAGGGCATTAGACTTAAAAGATATTTCCACAAGACTATTAAAAATATTATTAGATATTGAAACTATGGATTTAAGTATTATTGAAGAAGAGTTTGTAATATTAGCTGAGGATTTAACTCCATCAGTAACTGCCCAGATGAATAAAAAAATGGTATTAGGCTTTGTAACTGAACTAGGTGGCCCTACTTCTCATACTGCAATTATGGCTAAAACTATGGGAATTCCATCAGTATCTGGAATAAAAGATATAGTTAATATTGCTAAAAATGGAGACTTTATTATTGTAGATGGTAAAGAAGGATTAATACTATTAAATCCTTCTGATGAAGAAATAGAAAATTATACTAAAAAACAAAATCAATATAAGGAATTTAAAGCAAAATTAAAAGATATGATAGGTAAGGAAAGTATATCTAAAGATGGAATTAAGGTAGAAGTAGCAGCTAATATAGGCACTCCAGAGGATATGGACAAAGTAATAGAAAATGATGGAGAAGGAGTAGGCTTATTTAGAACAGAGTTTTTATATATGGATAGGGATACCCTTCCTACAGAAGAAGAACAATTTATAGCCTATAAAACTGTGGCTGAAAGATTAGAAGGAAAACCCCTTGTAATTAGAACATTAGATGTAGGTGGAGATAAAGATTTACCTTATATGAATCTTCCAAAGGAAATGAATCCATTTTTAGGATATAGAGCCATTAGGCTTTGCCTAGATAGAACAGATATATTTAAAATACAGTTAAGAGCAATTATTAGAGCCTCGGCCTTTGGAAATGTTAAAATAATGTTTCCAATGATTTCCAATATCAAAGAAGTAAGAGATGCAAAACAAATAGTAAGAGAAATAATGGAAGAGTTAAAAGCTGAAAAAGTTCCCTTTAATGAAGAAATAGAAATAGGGATAATGGTAGAAATTCCTGCTGTTGCAGTTCATTCAGATATATTTGCTAAGGAAGTAGACTTTTTCAGCATAGGTACTAATGATTTAATCCAATACTCTTTAGCTGTAGATAGAGGCAATCAAGAAATAGCATATTTATATAATCAATATCATCCAGCAGTACTAAAACTTATCAAGATGACTATAGAAAATGGACATAAAGAAGGTATATGGGTAGGTATGTGTGGAGAGGCTGCAGGTGATGAGAAGTTAATTCCGTTATTATTAGCCATGGGATTAGATGAATTCAGTATGAACTCCTCATCCATACTACAGGCTAGATGGATTATCAATAATACTTCTAAAACGGAAGTAAAATCTATGCTAGATGAAATCTTAAGTTTACCAACAGCAGAAGATGTAGAGAAGTACATTGATGAGAATATAATCAGCCAATTGTAAATTGATTTGGATGCACCAGGTGCACCAGGGACAGTCCCTTTTGCATTGAAGATATAGAAAAATTTATAGATGAAAATATAATATAAGAACGGGGACGATTCTGATACAAAGAGAACCGTCCCCGTTGTATCATTGTCCCAAGTATACTTTTTCCCTATCTTGCCAATAATATATTTAAATATATTATTGGAGGGGATAATTTTGGATATTAGGCTTTTTATTATTGCTATAACACCAGCTATTGTCATTATAGGTGGCATATATTTATCTGACAGATATGATAGGGAACCTATGAGCCTTTTAATACTTACCTATATATTTGGAGCCTTATCTGTAATTCCAGCTATTATAATAGAAGAATTACTTTTGAAATTAAATATTTTTTCTGGAGTCTATAGCGCCTTCTATACTGCATTTATTGTAGCAGGTTTTACTGAGGAATATGTTAAAAGATTAGTGGTTCTAAGACTTCCCTATAAGACTAAATATTTCAATGAAAAATTAGATGGAATAGTTTACTCTGTATTTTCCACTATGGGTTTTGCTACTGTGGAAAATATAGTCTATGTAGTATATAGATATACAAACAATCCCTATATTGGACTATATAGGGGAATCTTCTCTGTACCTGCCCATGGTGTATTTGGTATAACCATGGGATATTATCTGTCTTTAGCTAAATTTGATACAGATAAGAAAAGAGCTAAGAGAAACCTAAGACGTTCTCTTTACATTCCTATGATACTTCATGGCATATTTGATTTTATACTAATGGCAGGTATTCCACAATTAACCACTTTATTTATTCCTTATGTAATATATATTTGGTGGTTAAATCAGAGGAAGTTGAGCAAATTTATATATGATTCCAAAAGTAGGTTTATAGATATTAATAGGGAAAGGGAATAATTATATTGAATATTTTTATATGTAGTTATAAAATAGTCATAGGTCAATAAATAGGAGAATGAAATGAAAAGAAAATATATTATATTTATTTTATTAATTTTAATAGCTACAAATCTTCTTGTAGCTTGTAATTTTGAAAAGGATTTTAAAATAGGAAAAAATGAGACAAGCCTAAGTAAAAATGCAGAATTCGAAGAAAATCCAATAGAAGAAATTCCAGAGGAAATTCCTGAACCTAAAATCACTTCTGCTTCTATATTGGCAACTGGAGATATTATGTTTCATATGCCTCAAAACAAGGCTGCTTTTAATTCAGATACCAAAAGCTATGATTATAGTGACAATTTTAAATATGTAAAAAAATATATTCAATCTGCTGATTTAGCTGTAGCTAATTTCGAAACAGTAGTAGCAGAAGATAAAGAATGTGCTGGTTTTCCAAATTTTAATTCCCCAATAGAAACTTTATATGCTATAAAAGATGCAGGATTTCATATACTTACTACTGCCAATAATCATTGTTTAGATCAAGGAAAGAATGGACTAATAAACACAATAGATGCTATAGAAAGTGTAGGAATGAAAAACATAGGTACCTATAAGGCTCCAAATACTCCTCTTATGATTGAGGAAATCAATGAAATAAAAATGGGTTTACTTTCATATAGCTATGGATTTAATGGAATGAACTTTACTTTAACTGAAGAAGAAAGAGAATATATGATAAGTGAAATAGATGAAGACAAGATAAAAGAAGATATAGAAAAAGCTAAAGATTTAGGTGCAGATATAGTAATAGTCTTTATTCATTGGGGAGATGAATATCATAGTGAACCTTCTGAAGAACAAATAGAACTTGGAAGAAAAATGGTAGAATGGGGTGCTAGTATAATATTTGGTTCTCATCCCCATGTTATACAAAAAAGTGAAATTATAAATTATAATAATCAGGACAATTTTATAATATATTCTATGGGAAATTTCTTATCTAATCAAAGAAGAGAAATTATAAATAATAAATTTACGGAAGATGGAATAATGGTAAAGATAGAAGTAGAAAAGAATTTTACTGAAAATGAAACTCAAATTAAGAATATACAATATATACCTACTTGGGTTAGAAAGTATAAATCAAACAATAAATTAGAATATGAAATACTTCCTATAGAAGATTTTTTAAAAGATGAAGTATTGGTAAATACTTTAGGAGAAGATGAAAAAATTAGATTAAAAGAATCTTTCCAAAATACTATGGAAAAGATGATTGAATATTAAATAAATTGCGAATATATTTATATTGTTAGATTACTGGATATTTAGTTCAAAATTTTATAAAATTGTTATATAATAGAATTGTAGTACAAAAATCTAAAAAGGTGTGGATGACCTTGCAAGACATAAAAGATATTTTTTTAAACATAAGAATTAGAGATATTATAGATATTTTAATAGTAGCAATAGCTTTTTACAAATTATTTATGCTAATTAGAGAAACTCGAGCTGAACAACTTACTAAAGGAATATTTGCCTTATTTATCTTCACTAAGTTAAGCCAATGGCTAGAATTATTTACTATTAATTGGCTATTAAAACAAATTATGACTGTAGGAACATTAGCTATTCTAATAGTATTTCAACCAGAATTGAGGAGAGCTCTGGAATACATAGGTAGGTCTAGATTTTTTACTAAATCTTTTGTGGAAATAAAGGATGAAAATCTATCTATGGTAGTAAATGAAATTGTAGAGGCTGCGGCCTCTTTATCTAGGCAAAAAATCGGAGCCTTAATTGTCATGGAAAGAAAAACAGGATTATCTGAAGTGGTGGAAACTGGCACGAAAATAGATGGACTAGTATCTAGTGATCTTCTTATAAACATATTTATACCAAATACCCCTTTACATGATGGAGCTGTAATAATAAAGGAAGACAAAATAAAAGCTGCAGGATGTTTTTTACCATTGACAGACAATATGTCCTTAAGTAGAGAACTCGGAACTAGACACAGAGCAGCTCTTGGCATTTCAGAAAAATCTGACAGCCTATCTATTGTAGTTTCAGAAGAAACAGGAGCCATTTCCGTTGCGGAAAATGGTAGTATAGCTAGATATTTAGATACTAAAACTTTGGAGCAAATCCTTTTAGATATGTATAAACCAAAGGATTCCAAACAAACCTTTATTACAAAATGGAGGCGAAAAGATGAGCAAAGAGATAAAGAATAATTTAAGTATAAAAATCTTTGCTTTAATAATAGCTATCATTTTGTGGAGCTATGTTATGAGTGAAGAAAATCCTGTTAAGACAAAGGAGATTAGAAATGTAAAAGTTCAATTAACTAATACCAGTAGTTTAGATAGGGAAAATCTAGTGATTATGTCCCCAGAAGAAGCTAAAATTAATATAAGAGTTGAAGGCAAGGTAAAGACTTTAAATGACATTACTGCAGATGATTTTACAGTTACTGCAGACTTATCAGGATATAAAGAGGGAAGCTGGAAGGTCCCCATATATATAGAAACACCGTCAGATGTTAAATTAATAGACCATAGTCCAAAAGAAATCCTATTTAAATTCGAAAAAATAGTAAGGGAACCGATAATTATAACCCTAGAAACTGAAAAAGAATTACCAGAAGGATATGTACTGGGAACTCCTGAAATAAAACCTCAATCCATATATATAGAAGGACCTAGGTCTTGGGTAAGCTCTGTATCTAAAGTCTTAGCTACTATAAACTTAGAAGGTAGAACAGAAGATATTAGGGCATCTGTACCAGTATCCATATTAGATTCCAATGATGAAGTAATAAGGGGCTTAGAGCAGGAACAAAACTTTGTAGAAGTATTTATTCCAGTATATAGGACTAAAACTGTGCCAATAGAATTACAAACAGAAGGCCAATTGCCAGATGATTATGATATTGTAGATATAAATATAAAACCAGCTAATATTGAAATTATGGGTAAAAAAGAAAATCTAAGATCTGTTAATTCTATTACTACTAAAATGATAGATATTAATTCTTTAGTTGGAAAGAGAAATGTATTAGTGGAATTAGAAGTACCTGAAAATATAGAATTAGTAAATCCAAAACAACAGGTAACTATTACTTTAAATGTAGATGAAAGCAAGGCAACAAGTTTTAATTATAGCTTAAGAGACGTAAATATTAAAAATTTAGATTCAGAGTTAAAGATTGCTGAAGAAGATTTAGACCAAATATTTGAAGTAAAAGTAGTAGGCCTTGGATCTAAAATAGATGAATTAACTAAAGAAGATTTATCCATAGAAATAGACTTAAAAGATTTAGAAGAAGGAGAACATAGGGTAAGTTTATTAATACAAGAACAAACAGGTATTACATCTATTGAGGTAATACCAGAGACCCTAAATATAAAACTTTTAAAGGAATAAGGAGGTATTTATGGATAGAAAGTATATTTTAGTTATAAATCCAGGCTCTACATCTACCAAAGTAGCTGTATTTCATGACGATAAAGAAATCAAATCTCACAAAATAAGTCACAGTAATGAAGAATTATCAAAATACAAAAAAGTACCTGAACAATATGAATACAGATTAAATCTAATTTACAATTGGTTAGAAAATGAAAATATACCTACTACTTATCTAAAGGCAGTAGTAGGTAGAGGTGGAATTTTAAGACCTATGCCTGGGGGAACCTATTTAGTTACAGATAAGATGATTGAAGATTTAGAAATAGGAATTGGTGGAGAACATGCAGCTAACTTAGGTGGAATATTAGCCAATGGTATAGCTGATAAAGAGGGAATTAAATCCTTTATTGTAGATCCAGTATCTGTAGATGAATTTGATAAAGTTTCAAGAATTTCAGGCTTAAAGGAAATAGAAAGAAAATCCCAAGTTCATGCCTTAAATATAAAGGCAGTATCCCATAGAAGGGCAGAAGAATTAAATAAAAATTTAGAAGAACTAAACTTTGTAGTGGCTCATTTAGGTGGTGGGATTTCAATTTGCCCTATTAAGAAAGGTAAAATGATAGATGTAAATAATGCCTCTGAAATGGGACCATTTTCACCAGAGAGGACAGGAACTCTTCCCGTAGGGGATTTGGTGGAAATGTGCTATTCTGGAGAATACACTTTAGAAGATATGAAGTTAAAAATCAAAGGTAATGGTGGACTTATGTCCTATTTAGGAACTATAGATGCAAGAGATGTAGAGGAAAGAATAGCGAATGGTGACAAATATGCTAAATTAATTTTTGATGCTATGATTTACCAAATAGGGAAGGAAATAGGTTCCTATGCTGTTGTATTAGATGGGGAAGTGAATAATATTATTTTAACAGGTGGACTAGCCTATTCTGATTATTTAGCAAATGGAGTAATAGATATGGTAGGATTTATATCAGAAGTAATAGTATATCCAGGAGAGGATGAAATGTCTGCTCTAAATAAAGGAGTATTAAGAGTTATTAGAGGCGAAGAAAAAGCCAAAATATATGAAGAAGAGGTGGTATTTTAATGATTACATCTTTTACAGATTTATTAGAACTAGCTAAATCTAAAGGACCTAAAAAAATAGCTGTTGCAGTAGCTGAAGATCATGAGGTTTTAGAAGCTGTTAAAGCTGCTACTGATTTAAAAATAGTAGAACCTATATTAGTAGGAAATAAAGGAAAAATAGAAAACATAGCAAAAGAAATAGAATTTGATTTAACTGAAATAAAAATAATTGATGAAAAGGATACTCAATTAGCAGCTAGAGAAGCTACTAGATTGGTAAGTTGTGGCGAATGTCATATTCTAATGAAGGGATTAGTACCCACAGCTACTATAATGAAACAAGTATTAGATAAAGAAATTGGTCTTAGAACTGGAAAGATAATCAGCCATGTGGCTGTTTTTAATGTAAAAACTTATCATAAATTATTCTTTGTAACAGATGCAGCTATGAATATAGCACCTGATATATCTCAGAAAAAAGGCATAATAGAAAATGCGGTGGAATTAGCTCATTCATTAGATATTGAAGTTCCAAAAGTGGCAGTTTTAGCTGCCAGTGAAAAGGTTTCCCCAAAAATGGAGTCTACTGTTCATGCAGAAGAATTAGTTAATATTTATAAAAAGGGAGAAATAACTGGTTGTCTAGTAGATGGCCCATTTGCATTAGATAATGCAGTTTCTAAAGAAGCGGCTAAAGTAAAAAGTATAGCTTCTGAAGTAGCAGGAGATCCAGACATATTATTAGTACCTAATATAGATGCAGGAAATGTATTATATAAATCTTTAACTTTTTTAGCTAATGCTGAATCTGCTGGAATTATTTTAGGCACAAAAGCTCCAATAGTATTAACTTCAAGAGCAGATAATAAGAAAGCAAAATTACATTCAATTGCATTAGGAGTATTACTAGCATCGAAATAAGGAGGATAATAAATGGCAAATAGACTATTAGTAATTAATCCTGGCTCAACTTCCACAAAAATTGGAGTATTTAAAGAGGAAGAACTTGTATTTGAGGAAACTTTAAGACATTCAGTAGAGGAATTATCACCATATAAAAAGATATTTGATCAATACAAATTTAGAAAAGATATTATACTAAAAAGTTTAGAAAAAAATAATATAGATGTAAAATCTTTAACAGTAATAATAGGTAGAGGTGGTCTTTTAAAACCTATAGAAGGGGGTACCTATGAAGTAAATGCTACTATGTTAGAGGATTTAAAAATAGGAGTACAAGGGGAGCACGCTTCTAATTTAGGTGGAATAATTGCCCATGAAATAGCGGAGGAAATAGGGGTTAAATCCTATATAGTAGATCCTACTGTAGTAGATGAATTAGAAGATGTGGCTAGAATATCTGGATTAAAGGATATAGAAAGAAGAAGTATATTTCATGCTTTAAACCATAAGGCAGTAGCAAGACGTCATGCTAAATCCCAGGGGAAAAACTATGAAGATATGAATTTGATAGTAGTTCATCTAGGCGGTGGAGTTTCTGTAGGGGCACATAAGAAAGGTAGAGTAGTGGAAGTTGCCAATGCATTAGATGGTGAAGGCCCATTTTCACCAGAAAGATCTGGAAGTTTACCTGTAGGTGATTTAGTTAAACTATGCTATTCAGGGAAATATACTCATGATGAAATGAAAAAATTGATAAAAGGAAATGGAGGAATAGTTTCTTATCTAGACTCCAATAGTACTATTGAAGTATCTCAAAGAGTAAAAGATGGCGATGAATATGCAGAATTAATATATTATGCTATGGCTTATCAAGTAGCAAAAGAAATAGGTGCTTGTGCTGCAGTATTAAAAGGCGATGTAGAAGGGATTCTTTTAACAGGGGGAATTGCCCATGACGAACAATTCACCAATTGGATAGAAGAAAAAGTAAAATTCATAGCTCCAGTATATGTATATCCAGGAGAAGATGAATTAGCTGCATTGGCACAAGGAGGCCTTAGAGTTTTAAGAGGCGAAGAAGCTCCTAAAGAATACAAATAGATTAGGTGATATTATGTTAGATGACAAAAGGCTGAGATTTGTCATAGGCCATTATGGTAGTGGTAAAACTGAATTTAGTATTAATTATGCTGTGAAATTAGCAGAAATGGGCAAAAAGGTAGCTCTTGTTGACCTAGATGTAGTGAATTTATACTTTAGAACTAGGGAGAAAAAAGATGTTTTAGAAAAGCTAGGCATTAAGGTTATAGGTTCATCCATTGATGCCTCAGCAGTTGATATACCAGCCATATCTGCAGAAGTTGTAGTACCAATGCAAAATACTTCCTATGAAGGAGTTATAGATGTAGGAGGAGATCCAGCAGGTGCTAGAACATTAGGTAGATACAAGGACTATTTAGTGGAAGGCCAATATGATATGTTTTTCGTTCTAAATGCCAATAGACCAGAAACTCAAACAGTAGAAAAGGCTACAGAATATTTAAGAAAAATTGAAGATACAGCTAGAGCAAAGGTAACAGGTATAATAAATAATACCCACATGTTAAAAAGTACCACTGTGGAAGATGTACTAAAAGGACAGAAATTAGCAGAAGAACTATCAAATAGTATTGGAATTCCTATTAAATATATATCTTGTATAGAAAGTGTTGCAAATGAATTACCAAAGAATTTGCAAGGTGAAATTTTCCCGATGAAATTATATATGAGGGAAGATTGGATGATTTAACAATAGGAAGTATAGGGGGGGTTATTATGGCTAAAGTAAAAGGTAAAGTAACATTCCAAGAAGATATCTGCAAAGGTTGTGGATTATGTGTATCTGTTTGTCCTACCAAAATTATTTTCTTAAACAAGGACAAAATTAATGCCAAAGGTTATCATCCAGCTACTGTAGTGGAAATGGACAAGTGTATTGGCTGTGCTAGTTGTGCAACTATGTGTCCAGATGTAGTTATAACCGTTGAAAGAGAAAAGAACTAAATCTTAAAGGAGGGTTATTTATGGCTAAAGTTCTCATGAAGGGAAATGAAGCTATTGGCGCTGCCGCAATAGAAGCAGGCTGTAAGTATTTTTTTGGCTATCCAATAACGCCACAATCTGAACTACCAGAATATATGGCTAGAGAATTGCCAAAGGTAGGAGGGTGTTTTTTACAAGCAGAATCAGAAATAGCTGCAATAAATATGGTTTATGGTGCAGCAGGTGCAGGAGTTAGAGTTATGACTTCTTCATCTAGTCCAGGAATTTCACTAAAACAAGAAGGTATTACCTATATAGCAGGTGCAGAACTTCCTTGCGTAATAGTTAATATTATGAGAGGTGGACCAGGACTTGGAAGTATCCAACCATCTCAAACTGACTATTTCCAAGCTACAAGAGGTGGAGGGAATGGAGATTATAGAGTAGTAGTATTAGCACCATCCAATGTACAAGAATTAGTAGATTTAATTATAGAAGGTTTTGACATAGCTGATCAATATAGAAATCCAGTAATGATACTTGGAGATGGAATGATTGGTCAAATGATGGAACCAATAGAATTTAAAAAACCAAAACAAAGAGAATTGCCTGAAAAAACTTGGGCAACTACTGGTACAAAAGGTGAAAGAAAACCTAATATAATAAACTCACTATATTTAGCTGCAGAAGAATTAGAACAACATAATATTAAATTACAAGAGAAGTATAAGACAATAAAAGAAAATGAAGTAAAGGTAGAATCCTATAATATAGAAGATGCTGATGTGGTAATAGCTGCTTATGGAACTACATCCAGAATAGCTAAAACTGCCATATCTCAATTAGAAAAAGAAGGATATAAAGTAGGTATGATTAGGCCTATTACATTATGGCCTTATCCATATGATGAATTTAAGAAAATAAATGAAAACTGTAAAGGAATACTTACAGTGGAAATGAATACAGGACAAATGATAGATGACGTAAAAATTGCAGTAGAAGGAAAATATCCAGTATATTTCCATGGTAGAACTGGTGGTATGATACCTACACCAAGTGAAATAGTAGAAAAGGTTAAGGCTATATATGGAGGTGAATTATAATGACAGTAGTATTTGAAAAAACAAAAGGTTTAACAGATGCTCAAACCCACTATTGTCCAGGTTGTACCCATGGTATAATTCACAGAATAGTAGCAGAATGTTTAGAAGAATTAGGAGTACTAGATAATGCCATTGGGGTAGCACCAGTAGGTTGTTCAGTATTAGCATATAAATATTTCAATTGCGATATGCACGAAGCAGCTCATGGTAGAGCACCAGCAGTTGCAACTGGAATAAAAAGAGTTCGTCCAGATAACTTTGTATTTACCTATCAAGGTGATGGAGACTTAGCATCTATAGGAACTGCAGAAGTAGTACATGCAGCTCATAGAGGTGAAAAAATTTCCACTATATTTGTAAATAATGCTATATACGGAATGACAGGAGGTCAAATGGCACCTACTACATTGGTAGGTCAAAAGGCTACAACAGCACCTTATGGAAGAGATGAAGCTCATTGTGGAAAGCCACTTAGAATAGCGGAAATGATAGCTACTATAGATGGTGCTAAATTTGTAGAAAGGGTAACAGTAACTACACCTGCCAATGTTAGAAAAGCAAAAAAAGCTATTAAAGAATGCTTCCAATTACAGTTAGATGGAAAAGGCTACGGAATAGTAGAAGTACTATCTACTTGCCCAACTAACTGGGGATACACACCAGAAGAAGCTCTAAGATGGCTAGAAGACAATATGATTCCCTATTATCCTCTAGAAAACTTTAGAAGACCAGAGGAGGTGGAATAAATGGAAGAGAGAGTAGTAATGGCAGGATTTGGTGGACAAGGAGTAATGGCTATAGGGCAGCTATTAACTTACGGTGGAATGGTAGAAGATAAATATGTTTCTTGGTTACCTTCTTATGGACCAGAAATGCGTGGTGGAACTGCCAACTGTGGTGTAATAGTATCAGATGAACCAGTAGGTTCGCCAGTAGTAGTTGATTCTACATCAGCCATAGTAATGAACAAACCATCTTTAGATAAATTTGAAAACTCTATTGTAAAAGGTGGGAAGTTGTTTATAAACTCATCTTTAATAGAACAAAAAGCAGAAAGAGAAGATATAGACGTATATTATATTCCTGCGAATGAAATAGCAGACGAGATAGGCAATGCGAGAGTAGCAAATATGGTAATGCTAGGTGCTTATTTAGAAGCAAGTAAAACTGTGGATGTAGAATCTATATTGGAAGGGTTTACAAAAGTATTTGGAGAAAAAAGGGCTAATCTAATTCCTATAAATAGAAAAGCTTTAGAAAAAGGTGCAGAAGTAGTAAGGGAACAAATGAAATAAAAAAGTATGATATATAGGCTGGTTTCTTTAAAGAGACCAGCTTTAATTTTTCTTGCATGTTTTACATAAATATGATATACTTATTTAGGGAGTATTACACACATCTTGTTATTCACATTAATTTTTTTCTACTCATTTTTTCTAAATAAAATCTTAAACAATTAAAATTCAAAAGTTTTTAAAAATTATATATAAATCGCTTAATTCTTTTTGAGAAGCGGGGGAACCAATGTATTAGGGGTGAATCCTTTTATGGACGGGCAAAAACCCTTAGCCCGAACCCGTCAGCTAACCTCGTAGGCGTGGAGGGGGGATTGATAATGGACTATTTATCGACTATGGACCCCATAGTCTTTTATTTTATCAAAAATTTTAAAGTAAAAATATGGAAAGAGGGGGAGTAGTATGAAGAATAGATCTTATGCAATTATAGGTGCAGGTAATGGGGGCCTGGCAATGGCAGGATATTTAAGTTTAATAGGGTATAGAGTAAATTTATATAATAGAACCTATGAAAACATCTTGCCACTAATTAAAAATCCGGAAATTAAACTTACAGGAGAAATTGAAGGTAGGGGAAAACTAAATTTAGCTACAGATAATATAGAGGAAGCTATTAGGGGAACAGATATTATTATGGTAACTATACCAGCTATGGGACATTTTCAACTAGCAAAGGAAATGGCTCCATATCTACAAAATGAGCAAATAGTAGTTTTAAATCCAGGTAGAACTGGTGGAGCTTTAGAATTTTATACTACCGTTAAAAGTGAATATCCCGATAAAAACATAATAGTAGCTGAAGCACAAACCTTTATATATGCCTGTAGGGCCATGTCTAGAACAGATGCACATATATTTAAGTCTAAAAAAGAAGTATCCTTAGCAGCTATTCCAGCAATCGAAACTACAAGAGTCATAGAATTACTTAAACCAGCTTATCCACAATTTATACCAGCAAGTGATGTAATAGAAACCAGTATAAATAATTATGGTGCTATATTTCATCCAGCACCAACTCTTTTAAATAGTGGGCATATAGAAAGAGGGGCACCTTTTGAATATTATACAGAGGGAATAACTCCATCTATTGGAGGCTTTATAGAGAGAATGGATGCTGAAAGAATGGCATTAGGAAGACTTTTAAATGTAAACACATTATCTGCCAAAGATTGGCTATATGAAACCTATGGTGCAAAAGGAAATGATTTATATGAAACGGTTCAAAATAATTCTGCATATCATGGGCTTCAAGCACCTAAAGGTTTAAATATTAGATATATTTATGAAGATGTACCCTGTAGCTTAGTACCGATGTCATCATTGGCAAAACAATTTAATATAGAAACACCAGCTATTAATTCTATAATAAGAATAGCAGAATTAATGACGGGGATAAATTTTTATGAAGAAGGCAGAAATGTAGAGAAGTTAGGACTAAAAGGTTTAAAAATAAAAGAAATACATGAATTTGCAGAAAAAGGTACTATATCTATAGAAGATTTAAAGGAAAAGGAAGTGGTAGCTTCATGAAAAAAATATTGGCTTGTACCATTGGAAATTGTGTTCATGTAGCAGGGACTATGAATTTCTTAAATCTTGCAGAAAAAGAAGGTTATGATACAGAATTTATGGGTACAGGAATATCCATAGATGAATTATTATATAATATAGACAAAAAAAATCCAGACATTGTAGCTTTAAGCTATAGGCTTACTCCAGAACCATTAATAAAGATTCTGGATGAGTTAAAATCAAAAATCAAAGATGAAAAACTACAAAATATTACTTGGCTTTTTGGAGGTACTGAACCTACTGGACTAGTTGCAAAGGAAAGTGGAATATTTACTAAAATATTTTACGGTTATGAAGATATAGATGAAGTAATTCTTTATTTAAAAGGTGGAGAATATTCTGAAGTAGAGGAATATCCAAAAGACCTTATATCTAGAATAAATTCAAAATATCCTTATCCAATTCTTAGACATCATCTAGGATTACCAACTATAGAAGAAACTGTGGAAGCCATAGAAAAAGTTGCAGAAGCTAAAGTAATAGATATTATATCCATAGCCCCAGATCAAAACGCTCAAGAATTTTTCTTTGATCAAGAAAAAATGGATAAAAGACTAGACGGTGCTGGAGGAGTACCTCTTAGAACAGAAGAAGATTTTAGAAAATTATACAATGCAGCACAAAGGGGAAACTATCCATTACTTCGCTCATATAGTGGGACTCAAAATATCATTCCTTTTGCAGAGGTTTTACAAAGCACCATAAATAATGCTTGGTGTGCAGTACCTTTATTTTGGTATAGTGAATTAGATGGAAGAGGACCTAGAAAATTAAAAGATGCCATAGAAGAAAATCAAGAAGTAATGAAATGGCATGGAGAGAGAAATATTCCAGTGGAAGTAAATGATCCTCATCATTGGAGTCTAAGAGATGCTCATGATACTATTGGTGTAGCAGATGCTTATTTAGCAGCTTATAATGCTAAAGCTATGGGAGTAAAGGATTATATAGCTCAGTACATGTTTAATGTTCCAGCATTTATATCTCCTGAAATGGATTTAGCTAAGTTTTTAGCTAAAATTGAATTAGTAGAAAGTTTAGCGGACAGTGATTTTAGAATATATAGACAGGCTAGGGCAGGGCTAGCATCTTTTCCTGCAGATTTAAACCAAGCCAAAGGCCAATTAGCAGCATCAAGCTATTTAGCTATGGCAATTAAACCTCATATATATCATGTAGTAGGCTTTTGTGAAGCACATCATGCGGCTACTGCTGATGATATAATAGAATCTGCAATGATTGTAAGGGGAGTTTTAAAAAATGAATTTTTAGGATCCGTTGATATGACTAAAGATAAAACTGTTCAAAGGAGAAAAGAAGAATTAATAAAAGAGGCTATTATTATAATAAATGCTATAAAAGCTATAGGACCAAAAGATGTAGATCCATTAACAGATCCAGAAACCTTAGATAAAGCAGTAAAATTAGGAATATTAGATGCCCCCCATTTAAAGGGGAATAAAGCAGCCAAAGGTAGTCTAAATACTAGAATTATATCTGGCGCTATGTATGCTTATGATAATAAGAATAAGAGAATTATTAAAGAAGAAGAAAGGATAGGAAAAATACTTCGAAGTAAATATAAAATATAAAAAATAGGTTTGCAATTGCAAACCTATTTTTTATATAAATGTAAAACAAATTTACCATATATTAAGAATATTAAAAATACATTTGCAATATATTGAAACAAGTGGTAAAATATATGCCAGAACTTTATACCTACTAAAAAAGCAAACAAACTATTAGGAAAGCCCTAATTTAGCATATATATAAAGAATTTTCTGAGAAAAACTAATAGCTAATTTCGATAAAAAATAACAAGTTTATTGGATAAATGAAATTAGATTTTACGCAGGGGGGTTTAGTGATATGGAAACAAATGAAATAATTCAAATATGTCGAAAAAAATTATTAGAATTCATAAAAAGTTGGGATTCAACTACAGACTTAGATATATTAATAGATATTTATAATGAAATTAGATATTCTGGGATGAATGAGAAAGAAGTAGAACAAAAATACTTAAAAATATTATATAATCTAAAAGAGTCCAGTGGCTTACATACAATATTAGAAGAAGATGATAGAATAGCTATAAAATCATTTTTAGATGAATTTTTAAAAGTGGAATATGATGGTGAAAAGTATTATTTAGCAGGAGATTATTTTGATAAATTATCTTTAGATGAATTTTATCAAATTTTAATAGAGGTTAAATATTTAAAAAAGAGAGAAAACACAACAAATGCTTCTGAAATGTAAGGCTTAGGGTCACACCTTAGGCCTTAATTTTTTGGATTTTTTTCATTTTTACAGAATATTATGTTATAATTTAGGGCAAAAGAAAAACTAGGGTGATATTATGGAAATAGGAGTTCCAAATTATGTAAAGTTAATAATAAATAAATTAGAGACTTGTGGATATGAGGCTTATATAGTAGGTGGTGCCATTAGAAATATATTATTAAATAAAAAACCTAAGGATTATGATATTGGCACAAATGCTACTCCAAATGAAATAGAGGAAGTATTTTCTGATTTTAAAACCATTGCTGTAGGTAAAAAATTTGGGACCATAGTAGTTTCTCAAAATGCAGGAGATGTGGAAATTACCACTTTTAGGAAAGACGGAAGTTACATGGATGGCAGAAGACCAGAATGGGTAAGTTTTTCGGAAAGTATAATAGAAGATTTAAGTAGAAGAGATTTTACTATAAATGCAATGGCTTATAATGTAGAGAATGGACTATTTGATCCTTTTGGTGGAAAAGAGGATTTAGAAAAAAGATTAATTAAAACTGTAGGCAATGCAGAAGAAAGATTTCAAGAAGACTATTTACGAATTTTAAGAGCTGTAAGATTTTCTACTGAATATAAATTTTCTATAGAAGAAAATACTTTTAAAGCAGGGAAAAAATATGCTTACAATATTATAAATGTAAGTGAAGAGAGAATTAGGGAAGAGTTTTTTAAGATTCTACTTTCAGATACACCATCCAATGGTATAATAATTTTAGAAAAAATGGGGATATTGAATATAATTTTAAAAGAATTAGTAGATACAATTGGCTTTGATCAAAAAAATCCTAATCATGAAAAAGAATTATATGAACATATATTATGTGTATTGGATAATGTGGAACCTATACTAAATTTAAGACTAGCAGCATTATTTCACGATATTGGAAAGGTCCACACTCAAGTTTTAGACAAAGAAGGTATAGGACATTACTATAATCATGATAAAATTGGAGCTAAAATGGCAGAAGATATATTAAAAAGATTTAAGGTTCCCAATGAATTAATAAGAAAGACCACAATTCTTATACTAGAGCATATGAATCATCACAATGAATTTAGTGAAAAAGGTCTAAAAAGATTAATTAGAAGAGTTGGAGAAGATGAAATATTTAATTTATTTTCCTTACAAAAAGCTGATATAAAATGTTCAAATAAAAGCGCCAGTATAGACCATATAATAGGAAGGGAAAAAAAGGTTAAGTATATTTTAGAAAATAAAGAAGTTATTAATATTAATCAATTAAATATTAATGGAAATGATTTAATAGAAATGGGATTTAAAGAAGGAAAAATAATTGGAGAAACTTTGAACCATTTATTGGATAGGGTTATGGAGGAGCCAGAGTTAAATAAGAAAGAGATATTAAAGGATTTAGCAAGGGAATATTGCAAATTGTGTTAGCAAATTGCATAATCTTGTGCTATGATTAAATTATTATACTTAATCTAGGAGGATTTAAAATGGGAATTTTATTTGGGACTGATGGAATTAGAGGAATTGCAAATAAAGACTTAACACCAGAATTAGCATTTAAAGTTGGAAGAGCAGGAGCTTTTGTTTTGGGAAAAGGAGAAAAGGGAAAAATACTTGTTGGAAAAGATACTCGTAAATCTGGAGATATGTTAGAAGCTGCACTATCGGCGGGTATTTGTTCCATGGGAATAGATGTAATACAAATAGGCGTAGTTCCTACTCCAGCAGTAGCTTATTTGACTCAAAAACACAATGCTTTGGCAGGTGTAGTTATATCTGCATCCCATAATCCAGTAGAATATAATGGTATAAAATTTTTTAATAATGATGGATATAAATTAAATGATGATATAGAAGAAGAAATTGAAAAAATTATTTTGGAAGGTGACGAAATACTAAATAGACCCATTAAAGAAGAAGTGGGAAAGATTATATGTGGAAATAATGAGTACAAGCATTATATAGAATATTTAAAAACCACAGTAGATGAAGATTTTTCTGGAATTAAGGTAGCTATGGACTGTGGAAATGGAGCATTATATAAGATAGGTCCAGAATTGTTAAAAGAAATGGGAGCAGAAACTATAGTTATTAATGATAAGCCAAATGGAGGGAATATCAATGTAAAATGTGGCTCTACTAATCCCTCTATGATTAGGAATTTAGTTTTAGAAACTAAAGCTAATATAGGACTATCTTTTGATGGGGATGCGGACAGGATTATAGCTGTAGATGAATGTGGGAATATAATGGATGGAGATCATATACTGGCTATATGTGGTACAGAATTGTATAATCAAAAAAAACTAAATAAAAACACAATAGTAGGTACTGTAATGACTAATATTGGTTTAGACTTATATTTAAAAGATAATGGAATGAATATAGTAAAAACTTCCGTAGGAGATAGATATGTAATAGAAGAGATGCTAAAACATGGATATAATTTAGGCGGGGAACAATCAGGACATATAATCTTTTTAGATTATAATACTACAGGAGATGGACTATTGACAGGTTTGCAGTTAATACAAGTAATGAAAAAGACTGAAAAAAAGATGTCTCAATTAAACAATCTTATGATTAGTTTTCCTCAAGTATTAGTAAATGCAAGGGTAAAGAAAGAATTAAAAAACTCTTATATAGAGGATATGGAAATCAAAAGAGAAATAGAAAAAATAGAAGAAATGTTTCATGGAGAAGGGAGAGTAGTCATAAGACCATCAGGGACAGAACCCTTAATAAGAGTTATGATAGAAGGAAAGGATCAAAAAGAAATAGAAAATGCAGCTAAAGGATTGGCTAAATTTATAGAAGAAAAATTAGGAGATTAAATTATGGAAAGGGGTAATCTTATTGAATTATAAAATAGTGGCTGATAGTAGCTGCGACTTAAACGATGAATTAAAAGAAAAAATGGATATTGGATTAGTGCCATTAAAAATAGATGCAGGAGGCAAAACTTTTGTAGATGATGAAAATCTAGATGTAGATGAATTAATAGATACTATGGCTAATAGTCATAAACCAGTAAAGACATCTAGTCCTTCTCCAGGGGATTTTTTAAAAGAATATGAAAAAGGAGACAATGTATTTGTAGTAACTTTGTCTTCGGCCTTAAGTAGTACTTATAGTAATGCTATATTGGCAAAGAATATTGCTCTTGAAACTAGCAATAAATTTATTCATGTTTTTGATTCTTTATCTGCATCTATTGGAGAGACTTTAGTTAGTCTAAAAATATTAGAATCTATACAGAATAATCTTAAGCCAAAAGAAATTGTCAAAAAAGTAGAAGAATATATAGACGAAATGAAAACTTTTTTTATTTTAGAATCCTTAGATAATCTAATGAAAAATGGTAGAATTTCTAAAACCATGGGTCATATTGCATCAGCATTGTCTATAAAACCTATTATGGGGGGAGACGATGATGGCACTATTAAATTAGTAGAAAAAGTTAGAGGAAGTAAAAGAGCGTTTAATAGATTAGTGGATATAATTGGAGAACAAGGTGGACAATTTGAAGAAAAGATATTAGGTATAGCTCATGTTAATGCATTAGAAAAAGCAGAAGAATTAAAAAAAACTATTGAAGAAAGATATAATTTTAAAGAAATCATTATAGTGGAAACTAGAGGTTTAAGTACTGCCTATGCAGATGAT
The DNA here is from genome assembly GCA_964564325.1 of uncultured Clostridiaceae bacterium. Lineage (GTDB taxonomy): Bacteria > Bacillota > Clostridia > Tissierellales > Tepidimicrobiaceae > JAAZMA01. The sequence goes on along the minus strand of CAZMBD010000004.1, from coordinate 18,220 downwards.
GGTGGCATAATAGTAGCCTTTTAAAGAACAAACTCTCAAGATGAGAGTTTGTTCTTTTTTTGGTGGATAAACAATCTTTTTTGTCTTCCAAGGATTTCATATTCTGAATCTGAAATTAAGCCCTTTTCCTTAAGCATTTCTAATAATCGTAAAAAATGAATACATAATTCAAACAAATCTTCTTGAATTTTATCCATGGTACCACCTCTAAACATTATATTTTATAAATTATACATATATATTTAAAATCCTTTAAAAATTTCAAATTGTTACAAAAAATTAATATTTTTAATTT
>CAZMBD010000004.1:14518-17825 GCA_964564325.1 uncultured Clostridiaceae bacterium | reverse complement strand
TTTTATTAAGTTTTAGCCAAGTTTTAAAATGTATTATGCCATACCTTTCATTGACAGAAAGGAATTAATAATGGTATAATACAATATATTAGTAATATTCTAAAAAATGAATTAAAGGGGGAGAATTTTAATGAAAAGGAAGTTATCACTATTTTTAGCGCTGGTACTAATGTTGTCAATCTTTACATCAGCATGCGGGAAGAAAGAGCCTGCAGTTGTAGAAGATGATGGGCAAGATGTAGCAGAAGAACCAGACGAGGATGTATCTGACAAGCCAACAGAACCAATGGGACAAATAACTATTGGAAGTACTACAGAGTTAACAGCCGACTGGATACCAGTTTGGCAAAACAATGCAGCAGACTATGATATTTATAATTTTATCAATGGTTTAGGTACAGTTGATATGAAATTTAATGGTGAATATGTCATCAATGAGACTGTAGTAGAAGACTACGATATTACAGAAAATGATGATGGTTCTAAAACTTATACTTGGACTATCAAGGATGGTTTAGTATGGGATGACGGAACTCCAATTACTGCTAAAGACTATGTTGCATCAATAATGTTATGGGCAGCACCTATAATAGCCGATATGGGTGCAGGTAATAGTGCAGGATATCGTTACAAAGGTTGGGCAGAGTTTTCAAAAGGTGAAAGCAAAGTATTTGAAGGTGTTAATTTAATTGATGATAAGACTTTTGCTGTAACTATTTCAGCAGAAAACCTACCATATTTCTTTGAATTACCTATTGCAAGTGTTGGACCAGAAAGATTAGATTATTGGACTGACGAAAATGTAGAAATTTTTGATGATGGTGATGGATGTTATTTCTCAGACAACTTCACTACAGAAAATTATGAAGCAAAAATTGAAGAGGCAAGATTTAATGTACATTATCCTTCATCTGGACCTTACAAAGTTGAAAGCTATGATGAAGCATCTAAAACTGCAGTACTTAAAGTAAATGATAAGTTTCCAGGAAACTGGGAAGGTCAAAAACCTTTAATAGAAACAATCATATACAAGAAAGTTAGTCAAGAAACAGCAATGGACGAATTAGCAACAGGTGCAGTAGATTTATTATCTGGTATGTCTAGTGGAGATGAAATTAATGCAGGTCTTGACCTTGTGGACAAAGGTGGATATGACTATATTGACTATCCACGTGCTGGATATGGTAAATTACAATTAGTATGTGACTATGGACCAACTCAATTCCCAGAAGTTCGTCAAGCAATAGCTCACTTAATAGATAGAAATGACTTTGCTAAAGCATTTACTGGTGGTTTTGGTACAGTAGTTAATGGACCTTACGGTGAAGCTATGTGGTACTATCAAGAAACAAAATCTGATATAAATGAAAAAATAGATCAATATCCATACAGTCTTGAAGATGCAGTTAAATTACTAGAAGAAGGCGGATGGGTATATGATGAAAAAGGTAATGATTATTCAGGCGAAGGTATCCGTTATAAGAAAACAGATGATGGTTTAATGCCACTTGTAATAGAATGGGCTTCATCTGAACAAAACCCTGTATCAGACTTATTAGTAGTAAAATTACAAGAGAATCCTGATGTTGAAGCTGCAGGTATGAAAATTAATCAAACTGTTATGTCATTTGGTGAATTGTTGAACTGGTTATATCGTGATGGTTCTCAGGGAGCAGAATATGGTGTTCCAACTTACCATATGTTTAACTTAGGAACTAACTTCAACCCTGTATATGACTTATCTAGAACATATACAACAGATCCAGGTATGATTAAACAAGGATATAATACAAACTTTATAATTGATGAAGAACTAGAAAAACTTTCTAAAGATATGGTATTAGTAGAGCCAGAAGATAGAGATGGATTTAAAACAAAATTTGTAGACTTTATAGTAAGATGGAATCAATTGTTACCAGATATTCCACTATATTCAAATATATATCATGATTTCTTTACTGATAAGTTAAAGAATTATGATAAGAATGACATTATACGTGTAACTGATGCTATACTTTACTCATATGTAACAGAATAATTTTAAAACACAATTAAAAAGACAAATAGAAATAGGGTATGAAAGTACCCTATTTCTATATAATATAAACAAATTTACTGAATTAAAGTGTTAAGGGATTGTGTTATTTTGACATTTTAAATAATATTGCATTAAAAATTTAGGATAAGGCAGGTAATGATATGGCTAAATATATTGGTAAAAGAATTATATATATGGTACTTGTGTTTTTTGTCATGTCGATTGTTCTATTTTTCTTATACAATTTAGTACCTGGAGACCCTGCTAGAGCAGAAGTGGAACAACTAAAAGACAAACTAACTCCAGAAGAATATCAACATAGGTACGAACAGGCACGAAAAGCTTTAGGCTTAGATGATCCAATGCTTGTACGATATGGAAAATGGATGGGCAAATTATTACAAGGAGATTTAGGAAGATCTTCTGTTTATAAACAACCTGTAGCAGATATGATAAAAGCACCTTTAAAGAATACTGTGATTATAAATATATTTGTCATTGCACTAGTGTTTCTTATAACTATTCCTTTAGGAATTAAATGTGCTGTAAAGAAAAACACTGGTTTTGATAAAACTGTGCAGGTATTGACAGTAGTAGGACATAGTGTTCCATCATTTATTATTGCTTTGGTATTTATTTTTCTATTTGCAGTAAAACTAAGATTGTTTCCAGTAAGTGGTATGCATACACCTAATTTTAGTGGAACTAAATTTCAAGTATTTTTAGATACTTTGTATCATTTAGCATTACCACTAATAATATTAGTTACATCTTCTCTTGCTGGTATCACTAGACACGTTAGAGCTGCAATGATAGATGCTTTGAGTATGGATTATGTAAAAACAGCAAGGGCTAAAGGGTTAAGAGAAAAGGTTGTTATTTATTCACATGCCTGGAGAAATGCTCTTCTTCCTGTTATAACTATACTTATTGGATGGATTATGAGTGTATTCTCTGGTGCCTTGGTTATTGAGAAAATGTTTAATTTACATGGTATGGGGAAATTCTATATCGATGCATTAAATAATCAAGATTACAATGTAGCTTTAGCTGTACAAATGTTTTATATAATAATAACTTTAGTTGGTATTTTAATTACTGATATAAGTTATGGGTTTGTAGATCCTCGTGTCAAAGTAGATCAATAATAGGAGGGTGTAATTAATATGAACATGAAAAAAAATAATGACAATAACAAAAACAATAAAAAGAAAAAATCTTTTCGACACCTTCTCTTTATAAATCTTTTTGGTGGAAAGCAAAAGATGA
>CAZMBD010000004.1:0-14418 GCA_964564325.1 uncultured Clostridiaceae bacterium | reverse complement strand
GTATTGATTGGACCTATTGTTTATCCTGTGGATCTATCTTTTTCAGAGGTAAGTCAACAAAACATAGCTCCAGGACGTGATCTTATGAAGGTTCCAAAAGAATTAGAAGGAAAGATACAAGATATAGCTATAGGACCTACATTTAGTATAGGTGTATCGACCGATGGAAAAGTATATGTATGGGGAAAGACAAGAATAAGTAGTACCATTAATATTAAAAAGGTTCCAAAGGATATGGGAAAAGTTGTAAAAGTAGCAGCTGGATATGACCATGCATTAGCATTAAACGACAAAGGAGAAGTATTTGCTTGGGGTAATGATCGTCAAAGACAAACAAAAATTCCTGATGAAGTAGCTAATGCAAATAATATAGTGGATATTGTAGCAGGTTATCAAAACTCTATAGCATTAACTGAAGATGGTTATATGTATTATTTTGGGAATGCTTTAAATAATGACATAGACCAGTTCCATGAATATCAAGGTCAATTGAAAAAAGTAGCAGTTACTGCAGATGCAGTTATAGGATTAACTTTTGATGGAGAAGTAGTTTATCTTGGAACTGAACAGAATGCTTATTCTAGGATACCAGAAGGCATGGGAAAAGTAGAGGATATAACGGCTACATCAGCTACTATTGCAGCAGTAAATGATGAAGGGAAAGCATTTGTTTGGGGTAATATATCTGCTAAAGGGGAAGGCAAAATACCTGAAACTGATGAGAAGATAGTCTCAATTAGAGGTGGTAGATATCACTATACAGCATTAACTGAGTCTGGAAAAGTTATTTGTTGGGGAAACAATGTTTATAATCAAGCAAATGTTCCAAAGAAAATGGATTCTAAAACTGTAGATAGAATTTATTCTGGTTTTTATCAAAACTATGCAATAACTACAGAAGGAGAAACTATTACTTGGGGTTTAAAAGGCTATCTATTAGGTTCGGATGAATTAGGTAGAGATATATTTGTAAGATTATTAAACGGTGGAAGAATGACTATTTTAATAGGTGCTGTTGCTGTAATTATTTCTACAATTATTGGTATAATTGTAGGAGGAGTATCAGGTTACTTTGGTGGCAAAGTAGATATGGTTCTACAAAGGATTTCTGAAATGGTATCTTCCTTACCATTCTTACCTTTTGTAATGATTTTATCTGCTTTAATAGGAAATAATATGACATCAAATCAAAAAATTGTATTGATAATGATAATATTAGGATTTTTATCATGGCCTGGTCTTCAAAGACTAGTTCGTGCACAAGTATTATCAGTACGTGAAGAAGAATATACTATAGCTGCTAAAGCACTTGGTGTAAAAGAAAGAAATATCATTTTCAAACATATTTTACCAAATGTAATATCGGTCATTCTTGTATCTGCAACATTATCTTTTGCAGGTAGTATGTTGACTGAAGCTACTTTATCTTTCTTAGGCTTTGGTGTACAGGCTCCACAACCAACTTGGGGCAACATGCTATATGGTGCAAATAATAGTATAGTTATTCAAAATTTCTGGTGGAGATGGGTATTTGCTTCCATTTTATTAAGTATATGTGTTGTTTCCGTCAATACAGTAGGCGACGGTTTACGTGATGCAATTGACCCAAAATCTCAAGAACGTTAGGGGGAAGATTAGATGGCATTATTAGAAGTTAAAAATTTGCATACTTATTTTACGACGAAAAGGGGAACTGTTAAAGCAGTAAACGGGGTATCTTATGCTGTTGAATCTGGAAAGACCCTTGGCATTGTAGGTGAAAGTGGTAGTGGGAAAACTGTCTCTGCTATGAGTATTATAAAACTTTTAGACGGAAATGGGTATATAGCTGATGGGGAAATTTGGTTTGATGGACGAAACCTAGCGGATGTTCCCATAAAAGAAATGGTAAATATTAGAGGTAATGATATATCAGTTATTTTTCAAGAGCCTATGACTTCATTAAATCCGGTATTTACAATAGAAAGACAGGTTTCAGAACCATTTATTATACACCAAGGCATGACAGAGGAACAAGCAGCAAAAGAAGTAGTAAAAATGTTATCTATGGTTAAGATACCTAATCCAGAATCTGTTGCAAAACAGTATCCATACCAACTTTCAGGTGGTATGAGACAAAGAGTTATGATTGCTATGGCTCTTGCGTGTGTACCAAAACTTTTAATTGCAGATGAACCTACAACAGCATTGGATGTTACTATCCAGGCACAAATTTTAAAATTGATGAATGAATTAAAAACAAAGATAAATACATCTATTTTGTTTATTACTCATGATTTAGGAGTTATTAATGAAATGGCGGATGATATAGTTGTAATGTATTGTGGACAAATAGTGGAGAAAGCAGATACAAAAACTATATTTGACCCTAAGACCACTCATTCACATCCTTATACAGAGGGATTGTTAGTATCTATTCCAAGATTAGATACACCTGCTGGAGTACGTCTAGAACCTATACCAGGAGCAGTACCTCATCCATTAAATTTACCTAAAGGATGTAAATTTGCACCTAGATGTAAATATGCTACAGAAAGGTGTAAAAACGAAGAACCTGAATTAGTAGAAGTGGAAAAAGGGCATGAAATTCTCTGTTTCTATCCACAGAAAGGAGTGAGATCCAATGGCTAAAAATATACCAGAAAAAAAAGTATTAGTAAAGATTGAAAATTTAAAGAAATATTTTCCTTTAAAAAAAGCCTCTATGTTTGATAAAGAACAGTTATATGTAAGAGCTAATGATGATGTAACATTAGATATTTATGAAGGGGAGACTTTAGGATTAGTAGGGGAAAGTGGTTGTGGAAAATCCACATTGGGTCGAACTCTTTTACAATTATATGATCAAACTGATGGGCGAACCATATACTATGGTACTAATATAAATGATTTTGCTCCTCAATATGTTCAAGATACATTAGAAAATTTAGAATCACAAATTAAAGAATTAAAAGAATTACAAGAACACTTAGAAGCTGCTCAAGAAAGATACGAATCATTACCAGAAGGTAATGAAAAATATCATGCTTTAGAAAAACTTCGTCAAATTGAAAAGGATACTAGATTGCTTTATAGTGACTTAGCCCAACTAATCGGAGGTTTCATGGTAGCAGATGATTTAGATTCAGTTTCTAAAATACTATTAAAAGAGCATAGCTATGCTATTGAAGCACGCAAAATTAGAGACAAAATTGATGAGGATAAGGTAAAAGTAGAAGGTAAAGTATCGAAATTAGAAGAACAAAATAAAAGCAAAGAAGATATAGAAAATTCAATTTCAAGAGAAGTGGCTAAAATTAGAGATAAAGAAGCAGAATTAGCAAATGTTGAAAAGGAATTAGAAACAATTGGTAAAGAAATAGAGGATATGTTAGATACGTATCGAGATCATCCAGATTTTGAGAAACATGAAGCACATAGAGATAAAGGTATTAATTTAGCAAAACTAACAAATGAAGAAATGAGAGTTTTGCGAAAAGATTTACAATTGATTTTCCAAGACCCATATTCTTCCTTAAATCCAAGGCTTACTGTTGGGCAAATAATAGCTGAAGGCTTATTTGCTCATAAGATATTCAATAAGGGAGATAGGAATATGCAGAACTATATACTAGATATTATGGGCAAATGTGGATTGGCATCTTATTTTGTTCATCGTTATCCTCACCAATTTTCTGGTGGGCAAAGGCAACGTATAGGTATAGCTCGTTCTGTAGCTTTGAAACCAAAGTTTATAGTAGCGGACGAACCAGTATCTGCATTGGATGTATCAATTCAATCGCAAATTATTAATTTATTATTAGATTTAAAAGAAGAAGAAAATTTAACATATTTGTTTATCTCGCATGATTTAAGTGTAATAAAACATATTAGTGATAGAGTAGGTGTTATGTATTTGGGAAATCTTGTAGAATTAGCTGAAACTGAAGAGCTATATGCTCACCCAATGCATCCATATACTGAGGCTCTTCTTGCAGCAATACCTACTACTGATGTAGATAATAAGCGAGAAATACAAATTTTAGAAGGAGATGTTCCTAGTCCAGTAAATCCACCATCTGGTTGTAAGTTCCACACTAGATGTAAATATGCTACAGATATATGTAAAACAGTAGTTCCAGAATGGGAGGAAAGAAGACCTGGTCACTTTGTAGCATGTCATCTATATTCACAGAAGACAGAATAAGTTAACGAAAATTATAAAGATTAAGAGAAATAGGGTATTAACACACTCTATTTCTCTTAGAATTAGAAAGAAGTAAGATATATAAAAGAAATATTAGAAAGGTTTTTGATTAATTATGATGCTTCAGAAAAGAATAGATCGAGCTATGGATTGGCTTAAAAAACAAAATAAATCAGAAGTAGATGATTCTAATGAAGAATTAGAAAAAGATGAAGAATATGTAGAACTAGAAAAAAATGATATCTTAGCTTTATTTATTTCATCCTTATTAGTTTTTGGACCTATTGTATTAGTATTAATTGGCATAATTATTTGGGCTTATAAGCTTTAAAATAGAGTGGCTAGTGTATATTGATATATAGAAATATCAATCGGCACAAATAAAGTGCCGATTTTTTTTAAATACATATAAAAATGAGGAGGGAAGTTATGGCAGTTATTCTTAGGGCTGAGAATATTGAGAAGACATATGGAAAAGGAGAGCTTCAAGTAAATGCTTTGAAGCCATTAAGTTTAGAAATTGAAGAAGGATTTTTCTATGCAATTATTGGTCGTAGCGGTTCAGGAAAATCTACACTATTGCATATATTAGGTGGATTGGACAAGCCTACAGGGGGTAAATTGTATTTAGAAGGGGAATCTGTATTTGATTTAAAAGATAAAGAACTAGCAGTTCTTCGTCGAAAGAGAATTGGTTTTGTATTTCAAGCTTTTAATTTATTGCAAGAGCATACAGTGATAGAAAATATTTTAATGCCTATTCATTTAGATAGTAAAGATCCAGATATGGACCATTTCAATGAAGTTATAGAAACGCTAGGAATAGAAAATAAATTAAATTATTATCCTGATGAGCTTTCTGGTGGTGAAAAGCAAAGGGTTGCAATTGCTCGTGCATTGGTATCTAAACCAGCCATTATTTTAGCCGATGAGCCAACAGGAAATCTAGATGAAAAAACTGGAGAAGAAGTTATAAAACTTATGAAAGAATCTGCAAAAAAATTTAAACAAACTATAGTATTAGTAACTCATGATTTAGAAATAGCAGAACAAGCAGATAAAATTATTACTATAGCAGATGGTAGAATTTCTTCCATAGAGGACAAAGCAATCTAGGAGGTAGAAATATGAAGATGAAAGATATTGCAAAAAAAGGTTTAAAAGGTAGGCAGAAAGACACTTTTTTGATTAAGGCAGTTATTACCTTAGCTTTTATATTTATAATAATCTCTACTATTTTTGAATCTAGTATGAATAAAACAAAATTAGAACAACAAATGGACCTTTATGGAGAATGGCATGCAGCATATTTAGGAGGAAATCAAGAAACTTTAGAAAGGCTAAAAAAAGAGCCAGAAATAGATAAAATTGGCCAGAATCTTATTATTGGAAAATCAGATGCATGTGGCGTTATAGGAACATTTAATCAAGACTTAATAGATATGGGTAGATTTTCTCTGTATAAAGGTCGCTATCCTGAAAAGCCAAATGAAATAATGTTAGAACTTAACCAAATGAGTAATATGAATTTAGATCTAGAAGTAGGACAAAAGATACAAGTAGAGATTGAAATTCCAATAGTAGACGAGGATCTAGGGCCATATATTATGGGACTTAACGAGGAATTTCGTGAACAAAAAATTTATCCTGAATATCTTAGACATCATACAGCACCTTTCGAAAAAATAGGCGATGTAATGACTGTAGTTAATTCTCATTACTTTTACTATTATCCTTACTACGAAGAAGTGTATCCAGAAACAATTAGAGAAAATGGTTTTATGTATGAACAAAAAGTTAAATTAAAGAAAGAATTTATCATTACTGGTATTCTTCAAACCTATACTGATAAATGGGATTTAGGAGGACATAGAGCACCGAATGCTCTAATAACTGAAGAAGGTGGAAAAGCATTTACTGATGCCCTATATGGCACTACTTTAGGTGATTTTTCAGACTATGAAATGGATTATAATATATTTTTAAAATCCAATTCTTTAGGTAAAGAACTTTTTTCTGAATTAGTAGATGATTATCCAAATAGAGAATATATTATTGAAGAAGATGAATGGGTTAAAGGTATAGATTTTCGATTTTGGGTTTCCCTTTTTTGGGCAACTGATGAAGAAGTAGAACAAGCTTTAGAAGATGTGAGTAAATGGTATATAGATAAAGATCCAGAAGAATGGGCAGAAAGTTTTATTGAGGGAAGTGATATTTTAGATAGTAAATTAGAAGTTAATACTTCAAACTTTCGTAGAAATAATTTTTCTTATCCAGAACTTATAGGTACAACAGAATATACATTGGTTTTAACTATCATTGCAGTTATATTTATAGCAACCTCTTTAGCTATACTTCAGATATTTTTAACTCAAATGAGAAGAAGGTCTCGAAGAATTGTATTATTAAAATCTATTGGAGCAACTAAAGGGCAGATTGTAGAGATGCTTTTTTATGAAGGAATGTATTTTTTAAGAACAGGCCTTTTTATTGGAATACCTGTAGGCTTGGGTGTTTCAGCTATTATTATATATTTTATGAATACTTTTGAAGGTAGAAATCTTCATTTTTATGCAGATCCATATTTACTAGGTATTGGAATATTAGCAGGAGTATTAGCTTTATTTGTTGGTATGGCGATACCAAGTTTATATGCAGTAAATATTCCATTAGTAGGAACTATGTCTAAACCTCCAAAACACAAAAAAATCAAACACAAAACTAATGATGATAGGAAAATTAAGAGACAAAGTTTTTCATCTATTAATTGGCAATATTTCAAACTAAATAAGGGAAAAACATTTATATCTTTTGGTATATCTTTTATTACTATTATTATTCTTTTGATGGCTTTATTACTTAATTATTTGTCTTTTAACAAATATAGAGATGTAGTTATAGCTAATGGTCGTCCAGACTATGCCATGGAAACATTTTATGGGGAGCTGGATAAAAAAATAGCTTTTATGGAAAATGAATTAAAAGAATTAGATGGAATTGATACTGTAGAAGCTTATAAGGTAGGAAAACAGCTTTTCTTTTGGTATGATGGTATTACAGACAATGAAAGACTAAAAGCTTTTGAAAATGTATTGCCTAATAAACTTTTACCTGATCATTTTAGTAGTTATAATAGAAGACTTGAAGATGAACCAGATTGGATTAAAGAAGCTTTTTATTCTAAAATTTATGGCATTGATCCTCAAGGAGAATTATTTAATAAATACAAATCTATGATAACAGAAGGTAATATTGATCAAGATAGGTTTGCAAAAGGAGAAGAAGTTATATTATTAATTCCTATGTATCTTCCAAGAGATAATTCTGTAATAAACAAATCTTTTTCTAAGGAACAGGTTCAAGCTGCAACAGATGAAGATAATAGAATGAATTGGATTTTAGAAAATAGTGGTGCTTATAAGACTAGCTATAAAGAACGTTATAAAAATTATTATTTTAAACAAGCTGATATTAAGCCAGGAGATACTATTTATTTGTCTTCAGACAATGAAGCAATATCTGATACAGAACATATTATTGGTCATACTACCCACAAGGCAAAAGTAGGAGGAATAATTAATTATTTTCCAAGAAAAGGAGTTTGGCCATTTTCAAAGAATGTTGCTAGCTATGTAGTAATTAGTTCTATGGATGGAATGGAGATTGTTTATCCAAATTCAAAACTTGGTCTATTTCAACAGAGTTTAGAAAGCATGAGAACTGTAGTGGAGGTTATGCGCCCTACTACTCATGGAAGAACTATTATATATATAAATACGGATTCAAAAGTAAAAGATACTGTTTTTGATGCAAAATTATTAACTTATGCAAATGATCGTGGATATACTTTGTATAATTATAAAGATAGCAATATTCAACTATACTACGAAGCATTTAACAATGCTCTTATAATTGCATTATTAGGTATTACAGCAGCAGGAATTGCCTTGATAATTCTATATAATACCAATTCTTCTAAGATGGAACAGGATAAAAATAGAGTTGGAATATTACAGGCATTAGGAGTTACAAGAGAAGAGTTCTCTAGGCATTATTTAAAATTAGGGATAATTATTGCTCTATTAACCTTATTGATTGCCCATATAGTTATATTAGCTATATTATTCTTTACTTCTGCAGTTACAATGGAAGGTATTTCTATGACATTTTCAGATTATATAAATGATATATTTAGATATAGACTTATGGGATATTCATGGATAGTTCATACTATTATATGTATTGTTTACTTTATAATAACGGTGCTTATATATTATTTACCTAGTAGAAGTATAATAAACAAATATCCAGTGGAAAATATAAGAAGTCTAGCAAGATAAAAAAATCTTTCACAAAAGTTCAAGATGACATTTACTTGTCATTTTGGGCTTTAATGGAGGATTCTAGAAAATTATTTAAATTCTATTGACATAAATTTATTAAATGTTATAATTATTAAGGTAAGATTTTTATAAGCGGGAGTGGCGGAATTGGCAGACGCGCTAGACTTAGGATCTAGTGTCTTTGACGTGGGGGTTCAAGTCCTCTTTCCCGCACCATTTCAACCAATGGTAACCCATTGGTTATTTTTTTATTAATATTATTAATATTTTTATGTTAAAATTGGATAATAATAAAATTTATGATATAATTTTATAGTATGGAATAACTATAAATTTAAGAACAAATAAAGAGTTTAAGGAGGAAAATTAAATGAACCCTGTGTTGGAAAAAAAAGAAAATAATAAGGCTTTTTTTACAATAGAAATTTCTGAAAAGGAATTTGAAAAAGCAGTGCAAAAAGCATATTTAAAAAACAAAAACATATTTACTGTTCCAGGATTTCGTAAAGGGAAAGTACCTAGAAAAATAATTGAAATGAATTATGGTGAAGAGATATTTCATGAAGAGGCTTTGAATATTATCTTACCAGATGCTTATGAAGATGCTATAGACAAATTAGATTTAGAACCCGTAGATTATCCAGAAATAGATGTAGATGAAATAGAAAAAGGAAAACCAGTAATTGTAAATCTAGAAGTAGTTATAAAACCAGAAGTAGAATTAGGAGATTATAATAATATTGAAATTGAAAAAATAGAATATAATGTAACTGATGAAGATGTAGAAATGGAATTAAAGACAGTTCAAGAAATGAATGCCAGAATTATTGCAGCAGAGGATAGGGAAACTAAAGAAGGAGATATACTTACTATAGATTATGAAGGCTATGTAGATGGAGAACAATTTGAAGGTGGAACTGCAGAAGGCCAAGAATTGACACTAGGTTCAGATGCATTTATTCCAGGATTTGAAGAGCAATTAATAGGTAAGAAAAAAGGCGATATAGTAGATGTTAAAGTAAACTTCCCAGAAGACTATTTTGAAGAAAGCTTAGAAGGAAAAGAAGCTTTATTTAAAGTAACTATTCATGAAATAAAAGAAAAAGAATTGCCAGTACTAGATGATGAGTTTGCGATAGATGTTTCAGAATTTGACACTTTGGACGAATACAAAAAAGATTTAAGAGAAAAGCTAGAAAAGGACATTAAAGAAAAAGAAAAGATGGATATAGAAAATGCAGTAGTAGAAAAAATAGTAGAAATGTCTAAAGTGGATATACCAGATGTAATGATAGAAAATCAAGTAGAAAATGAGATTAGACAATTTGATTATAATTTAAGAATGCAAGGTTTAGAATTAGAACAATATTTCCAATTTACAAATTCAAGTTTAGAGGATTTTAAAGCTCAAATGACTCCAATGGCTGAGCAAAAGGTAAGAGCAGATTTAGTATTAGATACTATAGCGAAGGCTGAGGAAATAGATGTATCAGAAGAAGACATAGATAGTGAATTGGAAAGATTAGCCAAAGAATATATGCAAGAGGATATAGGTAAATTTAAGGAAGATATGAAAAAAGGAGATTTAGAATATCTTAAAACGGGTATAATCAGAAATAAGACTATTGAATTACTAGTTTCAAATACTAAATTTGTAGAATAGTATAGGAGGGGTAAAATGGCTTTAGTTCCTGTTGTTGTAGAACAAACCAATAGGGGAGAAAGATCCTATGATATTTATTCTAGGCTACTTAAAGAGAGAATAATTTTTCTTGGAGGAGAAGTAAATGATGTAACTGCTGATTTAGTAGTAGCCCAGTTATTATTTCTAGAAGCTGAAGATCCAGATAAGGATATACAAATATATATAAATAGTCCAGGTGGCTCAATAACAGCTGGTTTTGCCATATATGATACTATGCAATATATTAAACCAGATGTATCTACAATATGCATAGGAATGGCTGCAAGTATGGGTGCATTTTTATTGGCAGCTGGAGAAAAAGGCAAGAGATTTGCACTACCAAATTCAGAAATTATGATTCATCAGCCATTAGGAGGTATGCAAGGTCAGGCAGAAGATATTAGAATACATGCAGATAGGATTATTAGAACTAGAGAAACTATTAATAAAATATTAAGTGAAAAAACTGGGCAAAGTTTAGAAAAAATTTCTCAAGATACAGATAGAGATTTCTTTATGACTGCATTAGAAGCCAAAGAATATGGTATAATAGATGAGGTAATAGAAAAAAGCAAATAAAATTAAGTGAGGTGTCATAATGTCAAGATATGATGACAAACAGCTTCGCTGCTCTTTTTGTGGGAAACCACAGGATCAAGTTAGAAGACTTATAGCCGGACCTAATGTGTTCATTTGCGATGAATGTATAGGCTTGTGTCAAGAAATAATTGATGAGGAATTCCTAGATAGTTTTGACTATGAAATGAGGGATTTGCCAAAACCATCAGATATAAAAAAGACTTTGGACGAATATGTAATCAAGCAGGAAAGGGCAAAAAGAGCCTTAGCTGTTGCAGTATATAATCATTACAAAAGAATAAACAAAAAACCATCAAAGACCAATGAGGTAGAATTGCAAAAATCTAATATAGTTATGATTGGACCTACTGGTTCTGGTAAAACATTACTTGCTCAGACTTTGGCTAGAATTTTAAATGTACCCTTTGCCATAGCAGATGCTACCTCTTTGACAGAAGCAGGATATGTTGGAGAAGATGTGGAAAATATAATTCTAAAGCTAATTCAAGCTGCAGATTATGATATAGAAAGGGCAGAGCAGGGCATAGTCTATATAGATGAAATAGATAAAATTGCACGAAAGACAGAAAACCCTTCTATAACTAGGGATGTATCTGGAGAAGGTGTCCAACAAGCATTATTAAAAATTCTTGAGGGTACTGTAGCTAATGTACCGCCACAAGGAGGTAGAAAACATCCTCATCAAGAATTTATTCAAGTAGACACTACCAATATCTTATTTATAGTAGGAGGGGCCTTTGACGGCTTAGACAAAGTAATTGAAAATAGGGTAGGCGTTAAATCTATGGGATTTGGTGCTGAGATTCAAAGCAAAAAAGATGTAGAAATTGGAGAATTATTAAAACAAATTCAACCAGAAGATTTAATAAAATATGGTTTAATTCCAGAATTTGTTGGTCGCTTGCCTGTTATGGTAACTTTAGAAGAACTAGACGAAGAAGCTCTTGTAAAAATACTAACTGAACCTAAAAATGCCCTAGTAAAACAATATAAGGAATTGTTTGAAATGGATGGAGTTGAGCTAGAATTTGATGATGGTGCATTAAGTGCTATAGCTCAGAAGGCCATAGAGAGGAAAACAGGTGCCAGAGGACTTCGCAGTATAATAGAAGAAACTCTATTAGATATAATGTATGAAATACCATCTAGAGAAGATATAGAAAAATGTGTAATTACTAGAGAAACTATAATAGGTGGGAAACCTACTTTAGTTTTATCCGAAATGGCAGCAAAAAATAGAGCTAAAAAATCAGACGAAGAATCCGCATCATAAACTAAAGCTCACTTTTAAGTGAGCTTTTTTAAATGTGGAAAATATGATAATATAGTATTATGATAAATTATGATAACAATCAATATTTATAGATAAAAGGAGGGAAAAAATGTATAGCGTAGAAAAGAGAATACTGCCTTTAATACCTCTTAGGGGAATGTCTATCTTTCCTCATATGGTGATTCATTTTGATGTGGGAAGGGATAAATCTATAAATGCACTAGAAAAAGCCATGGTAGATGATTCCCTAATACTTTTATGTGCCCAAAAAGATGCAAAAATAGAAGATCCTAGTCCAGAAGATTTTTATCATGTTGGAACCATTGCTAAAATAAAGCAAATGTTAAAATTACCAGGAGGTACTATAAGGGTATTGGTAGAAGGTATAAATAGAGGTAGAATAACAGAGATAGTTCAGGAAGATGAATGTTTTAGAGCTAAGGTAGATGAACTTATTTATAATACAGAGGATATAATATTAGACAAAGAATTAGAAGCAGCTATGAGACTAGTAATTAGTGATTTAGAAGAATATTTATCTATAAGCAATAGACTATCTCCAGATATATTAATAACAGTTACAGACATAGAAGATCCAGGGAGACTAGCAGATGTAATTGCCTCCTACATAAACTTTAAAATTGAAAATCATCAAAAGATTTTAGAAACTACAGATCCTTATGAAAGATTAGAAAAACTTCATCAAATACTACAAGAAGAGATAGAATTATTAAAAATTGAAGAAAAAATCAATCAAAGAGTTAAAAAACAAATAACTAAAGTTCAAAAAGAATACTATTTAAAAGAACAAATGAGAGCTATTCAAAAAGAATTAGGAGAAGATGATGAAGTTTTAGAAGAAATAGAAGAATACAAAACCAAAATTAATAAAATACAAATGCCAGATGAAGTTAAGGAAAAGACATTAAAAGAATTAGATAGATTGAATAAAATGAGTCCGCACTCAGCAGAAACAGCAGTTATTAGGACTTATTTAGATTGGATTGTAGAATTACCTTGGGATGTAGAAACAGAAGATAAAGTGAATATTAAAAAAGCCAGAAATATATTAAATAAAGACCATTATGGGCTTACTGATGTAAAGGAAAGGATATTAGAGTTTATTGCTATTAGGGAACTGGCAACAGAGATAAAGGGGCCAATACTTTGTTTAGTAGGTCCACCAGGAGTAGGGAAAACTTCTATTGCTAAATCCATTGCAGAATCTTTAAATAGAAATTTTATTAGAATGTCTCTAGGTGGAGTTAGAGATGAAGCAGAAATTAGAGGCCATAGAAGAACTTACGTAGGAGCTATGCCTGGTAGGGTAATATCTTCTATAAAAAAGGCTGGTTCCAATAATCCTGTATTTTTATTTGATGAAATAGACAAATTAGCTTCAGATTTTAGAGGAGATCCAGCTTCAGCACTATTAGAAGTCCTAGATCCTGAACAAAACAATAGCTTTACAGATCACTATTTAGAAGTACCTTTTGATTTATCAAAAGTACTATTTATTACTACAGCTAACACAGTGGCTTCTATACCATCACCTCTTTTAGATAGAATGGAAGTCATTCGAATATCAGGCTATACAGAAGAAGAAAAATTAAATATAGCTATGAAGCACATTTTACCAAAACAGTTAAAAGAACATGGACTAAAAGAAAAGAATTTAAAAATATCTCAAAATGCTATGGAGAGCATAATAAGAAACTATACTCGTGAAGCAGGAGTTCGAGAATTAGAAAGAAATATAGCTAATATTTGTAGAAAAGCTACCAAAAGAATAGTAGAGGAAAATGTAAAAATCGTAAGGGTAAATCAAGGAAATCTTCATAAATATTTAGGTGTGGAAAAATACCTAACCGATATAGGTGAAAGAGAGCATCAAGTAGGTGTTGCTACAGGATTGGCTTGGACGGCATTTGGTGGAGAAACCCTATCTATAGAAGTGAACTCTATGAAAGGGACGGGTAAATTACATCTAACTGGCCAATTAGGAGATGTAATGAAAGAATCTGCTCAAGCAGGAATATCTTATATTAGGGCAAATTCCAAAGTTCTTGAAATAGATGAAAACTTCCATGAGGAAATGGATCTTCATATTCATGTGCCAGAAGGTGCCATTCCAAAAGATGGCCCATCAGCAGGTATTACTATGGCTACTGCCAGTATATCAGCATTAAGCAATAAGCCTGTAAACAAAGACATTGCCATGACAGGAGAGATAACTTTAAGAGGAAGAGTATTACCTGTAGGAGGCATTAAGGAAAAAATACTTGCAGCTCATAGAATAGGCATTAAAAAAGTATTAATTCCTTTTGAA
>CAZMBD010000003.1:0-60123 GCA_964564325.1 uncultured Clostridiaceae bacterium | reverse complement strand
TTACATCCCTATAGGGACGAAAGGTTACTTCCGCGGTTCCACCCTATTTAATACCTTAATGGTATTCCCTTAATAAAGTATGCTCAGAATTGCCTTGTCAATATATTACTAGGCTTTCACCTTCCCTAGCTCGCTTTTTGGTATATTGACTTGTTTTTCTTCATTGCATATAAATGTCTAAATTTCCTATAGATAATAATTTAGCAAAAAAACTAAAGATTGTCAATTGAAATCTTCATTTCTATCTACTAGATTGTTAATATTAATTATTTCTCCATCTTCTTTTTCTACTTCTATAACGCATTTTGCTATAACCGCAGAACCTAATCCAATCAATGTTAAGGGAGCTGATATAATTCCTCCTAATATGGCTGCATTAATTGGAAGATTTAAAATTACTTGATTATCCTTTTTAATTACAATTTTAGTTACATTTCCCTTTCTAAGAATTTCTTTTAATTTATCTATCATTTTATCGCCTTTTTCAGAAATATTATTTGCCCAAGAGTTTCTATTTTCTTCTATATAAACTATAGCATCTACTACATCCCAATCAGATTTCTCTAAAGCTTCTTTTGCCTCTTTATAAGTAGCAGAAGTTCTAGCTACTACTATGTCAATTTTTTCTAGCGCATCATTCATCTTAAATCCCTCCACTTTCTTTCATAGATTTTAATATATTTAATGTACTAAATTCTTTCCTGTCTATCTTATTCAATATATATTTTACCATAATTTCATGTAATTTAAACAAGGTATCTTTAGGAATTTTTAAATGGTCTAATTTATTTAAAGGAGTATAGAGAAGTGCTCTCATAGCTTTATACATATTTATATCTATATATTCAGTATAATAATTCAAAGTTCTACATTCATTACATACTATTCCACCTAATTCTATATTAAAACCTATATTTGTAAAATCTACTTTTCCACAACTTACACATCTATCTAAAGAAGGTTTATAGCCTAAAAAAGATATATATTTTAATTCATAGGCTAAAATAAATTTTAAAAAATCTCTATCTAATTGAGATAATACAATAAGTCCTTTTTTTAATAATAAAAATAATTTTTCATGAGTTTCTTCTTCTAAAGTAGAAACTTCCATTAATTCTAATAAATAAGAACCATACATTACCCTATTTATATTTTCTCTAATGGAATAGAAGGAATCTATAATTTCTGCTTGATTTATATAATAAAAGTTTTTACCCTTATAAAGATAATAATCATTATAGGAAAAATGTTGGGTATTTGCTATTAATTGAGATTTAGGTCTGTAAGCTCCCCTAGCCATAACATGAATTTTCCCATATTTTCTACTATATATTGTTAGTATTTTACTTGTTTCTCTAAATCTCATTTCCTTTAATACTATTCCTTCTGTTCGAGTATGCATATTATACAACCTCTCTAATTATAACCAAAATAACGTAGTTTACCTTCCTTTTCTCGCCAATTTTTTTCAACTTTAACCCATATTTGTAAATTTACCTGACTACCTAATAAAGATTCAATATCTTCTCTCGCTGTTTTCCCAATTTCCTTTAACATTTTTCCGCCTTTTCCTATTATTATTCCTTTATGAGATTCTTTTTCGCAATATATTATAGCATCTATATCTATTAGTTCTCGTTCTTCTCTTTTGGATACATTTTCTATGCCCACAAATATTCCATGAGGAACTTCTTCTTGTAAATTTTCCAGTGCTTTTTCCCTAATTATTTCCGAAATTATAAATCTCTCTGGCTGATCTGTAATCATATCATCTGGGAAATACTGGGGCCCCTCTTGTAGTAATTTTTCAATAGAATTTACATAAGCTAATATATTTTCTCCATTTATTGCAGATATAGGAATTATCTCATGAAACATTTCCATTTTATCATATTTCAAAATAAGTTTAGCTATATCCTCTTTACTTAGTTTGTCAATTTTATTAATAAGTAGAATGATAGGTGTATCTATGGTCTTTAATTCCTCTATTATATAATTATCTAATTTACCTGTTTCCATGCTATCATCTACCATAAATGTAATTACGTCCACTTCTTCTAGGGTAGATTTAGAAAGTTTTAGCATATATTCGCCTAATTTGTTTTTAGGCATTTGAACTCCTGGAGTATCTAAAAAAACTATTTGATATTCTGGAGTTGTATATACTAATTGAATTTTATTTCTAGTGGTTTGAGGTTTATCGGATATAATAGATACTTTTTCACCTATTATATGATTTAATAAAGTAGATTTCCCCACATTTGGTCTACCTATAACTGTTACAAATCCTGATTTATACAATTTATCACCTCTATTTGTTTTCTTTTAAATCTTCTGGTCCAAAACTATATGGTAGTAGATCATTTAGTGTATATTTTTTATAATCTTCTTCTGAATTAGCCACTATTATAATGGCATCCTTTCCAAATTCTCGTATAACCTGTCTACAAACTCCACAGGGATAAGTATATTTTGAATCTCCTACTACTGCTATGGCCTTAATCTTCCTTTGCCCATCTGATATAGCCTTAAATATAGCAGTCCTCTCTGCACATATAGTAGGCGAATATGAGGCTATTTCAATATTGCAGCCTGTATAAATTTCTCCATTTTCCATTAAAATTGCAGCACCTACTCTAAAATTGGAATAAGGTACATAGGCTTTTTCCTTTGCATCTAGAGCTTTTCTTATTAATTTCTTTTCGTCCATATAATCGCCCCTTTTATTTAATCTCTATATTAGAATCTGGTCTAACTACCTGAATCCATGTAACACCTGGATTTAGCGTTATTTCCTCCCCTTTTTCGTTTAAAAAATGTGTCTTCTCGCTTCTGGACTTCTTGGACCATTTTATATCTATGGCTTTCCCATTGGTAATATATTTACCCTTACCTTCTCCAATTAAATCTATATCTAATCTACCTTCTTTATCTATGATTTTAGTCTTTGCTTCTTGTATGATTATATTCTTTGCTACAATTGGATTTTTATCCAATTCATCAATATGTTCTTTTCCATCTTTTTTTCGATAATATAGTTTTTCTTCTGGATTATAAGTATAAGAACTCATATTGTTTTTATAATAGTTAATAACTATTTCCTCTGCTTTAAAACCATCTAATTCTTCATCTTCTTCGTGAAATTTAAAACTTTCATATTCTCCAAATAGCTTGTACTTTCTTTCTTCCTGAGTTTTCCTAATAGCATCCATACTAGTATAAGTATTATGGGGAGCTTTTTTATTTACATTTTTATTTTTCCATAAAACTTTATTTGAACTAGATAATCCATCTATATCAGCAATTTTTAATTGAATAATATCTTTTTTTGCCTGAGAACTACCTCCAACTCTTACATATATGGGATCGTATTCTAATAATGTTGTTACAAAATAAGGTCTAGAAGATCTAATGGGACCTATGGATTCTGGTTCATTTATTAAATATACTCCCATATATCTAGTATAAGGTGCCTCTACTAAGAATTCATAAACTATTTCTGCTTGAGATAATCCAGATTGCCATCTAGCATTGGGATGATTGTCAAACATTATTACTACTGGTCTTCTATTCACTTTTGTCTCTGGTGCATATATGCCAGATATAGGTGATGGTATACCTTCTTTTATTATTTCTACTTCTTCTTCAGTTTTTTTTATATCCTCAACGTCTTTTATAATCTCTTCTTCTATTACCCTGGTTTCATTTCGCCTACAGCCTGTTAGCAATAATAAAAAAATTATTAAGAAAAATAACTTTTTCATAAATTGGTACCTCCGTTAACCAATGATTTGAAATACTAATACCCCTACTATTATACCTAATAAAGCTCCTACAATTACTTCAAATAAAGAATGAATCTTTCCCTCTACTCTACTTTCTCCTACTAAAATAGCCATAAAAAAGGCTAAAGTAGATACTAACATATTATTCGCAATAAAAGCTATTATGGTAGCAATACAAAATGAAACAGCTGCATGACCTGAGACTATACCACCTTGAAACGGTGTACCTCTACCTCTAAAAAATATAGTCTTAAATATTATAGTTAATAGTATCACCAAAGCTAAAGCTACAAAAGTTAAATGTATGGAAGAATTTCTTAATTTAAATAATACTAAATTAGTATATGGATTTAATCTATCAAAAAACAAAAGATATCCTACAACTACAGCATTTATAGCAGCTATTAAAACCCCTCCTGCAGCTACATCTTTTGCTATTTTAGCTAATTGATGATATTCATCAGTTATTAAATCTATAGTTCGTTCTATAGCTGTATTAAACATTTCTGCCATAAATACAAAAGTTATAGTCATAAAAAGCATTAATAGTTCTAATTTAGTAAAATCAAAAAATAAAGATAAGAATATTACCACAATAGCTACTACAAAATGAATCCTCATATTTCTTTCTGTCTTTAAGGCATATATAATCCCATTAACTGCATAATTGAAACTCTCAATTAAAGATTTTGATTTCATTTTTTGTTCCTATTCTACCTCCTCATCCTTAAATATCCTAAGTTTTTTCATAATTTCTTTTTCCTTTTCTCTCATAATATTTTTTTCATCTTCTTCTATATGATCATATCCCATTAAATGAAACATACTATGGGCAGTTAAATATGCCATTTCTCGTGTTAAGGAGTGACCATATTCTATGGATTGTTCCAAAGCTTTTTCTAAGGAAATTACAATATCTCCTAGCATAGGTACTTCTCCAAAATCTTCATCTAGCGGAAATGAAAGTACATCAGTTTCACTATCTATATTTCTATATTCCCTATTTAATTGTCTTATTTCTTCATTATCTACTAAGGATATGCTTATCTCATAATTTGTAGATTTCTTTTCTAATAACAAACATTCTTTAATTACTTCTTCTAAAATTTTATATATATTATCATCTAAATCTAATTTATCCTGTCTATTGTCCATATATATTTCCATTTAAATTTCACCTTTTTCTTTTTCTAAATTTAAATCAGGGTATTCTATTCTCTCGTGATATATTCCCATTATTACAGAGGAAAATGCAATAGCTATGGTATTTAAATCTTTTAATGTTAGATCACATTCGTCTAATTGACCATCTTCTAATTTGCCCTTGATAACATTTCTAATCATTTCTTCTATATTTTTTTTATTGGGCTCTTTTATGGATCTCACTGCCGCTTCTGTAGAATCTGATAACATTACTAATGCCGCTTCCTTAGTCTGAGGTTTAGGCCCAGGATATCTAAAATCCTCTATTTTTACTTCTATGCCATCTTCTTGTTGTTTGGCTTTATGATAGAAAAACATAACTGCAGTATCTCCATGATGCTGAGCTATAATATCTATTATTTCATCAGGCAATTTATATTGTTTTCCAAGTGCAATACCATCTTTAACATGGTTCGTAATAATTAAAGTACTCATACTAGGTTGAAGTTTATCATGTGGATTATCTGCACCTATTTGATTTTCTTTAAAGAAATAAGGCCTTTTTAATTTACCAATATCATGATAATATGAACCTACTCGAGCTATTAACGGATCTGCACCTATGGATTCTGCTGCTCTCTCACTTAAATTTCCTACTAATACACTGTGATGATAAGTTCCTGGTGTTTCTAATAATAGCCTTTTTAATAGTGGTTGATTAGGATTAGATAATTCTAATAATTTTAATGGAGTAATAACTTTAAATACATTTTCCCAAATAGGTAATGAGCCAATGGTCAATACCCCACAAAAAACTCCATTAAGAAATCCATAGCTGGATTTAGATAGTATTTCTATCAATTCTAATTTTTTAATTAATCCAAAGGATATAATGGTAAATACATTAGATGCTCCTATCATTAGACCATTTAATAAAATATTGTATCTTTGATTTTGTTTAATTGCCAAATACGCCCCTATACTACCACTTATTAAATACATAGCTACCATAATATCATCTAATTTTAGCATAAAAGTTAAAATAAAAGATATAAACATATTCACTATTAATGCCAGTCTTATATCTATTAGTATAGCAACAAGTAAGGCTGCTGTAGATACAGGCATTATATATGGGGAAAGATTATATGTTCCTTCTGAAATAAGTATTATAGCTGTTATGATCATAATTAAAATTAGTAATTTATTGCCATCTAAAACTTCTTTATTAAATAGATATACATAGCCAAAAATCACTATCTGTAACAATAATATAAGCATTATAATACCTATAACAGTAGTTTTGTCATAGCCTTCTTTTTCTTTTAAAAGGCCCATTTCTTTAATTAAAGCTAAGGAATTACTATCTACAACATCTCCCTTTCTTAAAATCACCTGATGTTCCTTTATTATTACAGGTTCAACTTTTTCTACTGCCTCATCTTTTTTTCTTTGAGTAGCCTCTTCATCTATAAATTTATTTGCCTGAATAGTATTGCTAATCAAAGCTATGCCTAATTCTTTTTTCTCTTCTGAAAGATCTAAAGCTTCAAAGGTTTTCTCAATGTTTTCCTTTTCATATTCTAAATCTTCTTCCTTAATTCCAGCACCCATTATTTGATTGATTAAATCATTAATATTGTTTTCAAAGCTATCCAGTTCTTCAGGTTTTAATCTTAAAGCTATATAATATTCATTTTTAGAAAGAAGTATTCTAGACTCTTCTCCTAGTACTTCTGCTTTTTTAGATATGGATAATTCTTCATCTTCTTGAAGTTCTCGGACTTTAGAAAAAAATTCTCTAATTGTAGACTTCATAGTCATTTGAACTGAAGGGCTTATCCTATATCTAGGTTCCACAGAATTAGCTGCTTCTCTTTTTAATCTTTCAGTAGCATTTTTATCCTCTATTTCCTTTGTAGCTCTAATTTCTAATGGAGCTGTATCTCCTACTCTAACATCTATCTTCTTAGTTTCTACTTTTTGAATAGTAATAAAAAAAAGGACTGCTGTAAATATTACAAGCAATAACCCATTAAAATACATCTTTTTGTTCTTAATGTCTTGTTTTTTATTTTTTTTTAGTCTAGCCTTATCCTTCATTGGGATTCCCCCTTATTTGTCTCCCTTTGTTTCATATAGCTCATAAGCTTCAATTATCTTCTGTACTAAAGGATGTCTAACTATATCGTATTTACTTAAATAAATCATGTCTATGCCTTCTACATCAGCAAGAACTTTTGATGCTGTAACTAATCCTGAATTCTTTCCCCTAGGTAAATCAATTTGAGTAATATCTCCAGTTATTATGGCCTTTGAACCAAATCCGAGTCTAGTTAAAAACATTTTCATTTGCTCATTTGTGGTGTTTTGAGCTTCATCTAGTATTACATAAGCAGAATCTAAAGTTCTCCCCCTCATATAAGCTAAAGGTGCTACTTCTATTAAACCTTTTTCCATAAGTTTTAAATAAGCATCAATTCCTAATATATCAAATAAAGCATCATAAATTGGTCTTAAATAAGGGTCTACTTTTTCTTGTAAATCTCCTGGTAAAAACCCTAGACTTTCTCCTGCTTCTACTGCTGGCCTAGTTAAAATTATTCTATTTACTTCTTTGTTTTTAAAGGCATTTACTGCCATAGCCATGGCCAAATATGTTTTGCCTGTTCCCGCAGGCCCTATACCAAATACTATATCATTGTTTTTTATTCCATCTACATATCTTTTTTGCCCAAGAGTCTTAGGTTTAATACTTCTTCCTGATGCAGTTATACATACTATATCATTCAATAAATCCTTAACCTTTTCTTCTTTTCCTTCGAGTATCAATTGAATAGTATATCTAAGTTCTTGCTTAGTAAGTCTTTTTTGAGTTTCTATTATTTCTATTAACTTTTCTATTAATCTTTCACCTAATTCTGTAGATAATTCATCACCTATTAAGGTAATTTTCCCTTCTCTTAATATTATTTCAATACCCAATTCTTCCTCAATTATTTTTACATTTTCATCTAATTTTCCAAATAATTCAGCTATAATTCTACTATCTTCTATTAATATTTGTCTTTCATATTTCTGTTTTGTCAAGTTTACGCCTCCCTAGTGTAATTTAATCATTTGTTTTTCCCCTATATCTTCGATTACTTCAATGGTTATATAGGTAGAAAGCATTCCCTCTTCCATATAGTATTTTACATCTTTAGATTGGATTTTAGCATTCTTAGGTATTTCTTTATTTAATTCTTCTACTCCACGAATATGAGTAGCCTTTTTAAGAAAATCTATATTTTGTTTAATTTCCAATTGTTCTACCTCTTTATATCTATGAATAAAAATTTT
This sequence comes from uncultured Clostridiaceae bacterium, assembly GCA_964564325.1. Taxonomy (GTDB): domain Bacteria; phylum Bacillota; class Clostridia; order Tissierellales; family Tepidimicrobiaceae; genus JAAZMA01. The sequence goes on along the minus strand of CAZMBD010000003.1, from coordinate 51,853 downwards.
AACTGGTAGATTTATTTTGTTTTTAAATAATTGAACTTCTTGAACTTCTTCTTCATAATGCTCAAAGGGAATTTCTTCTTTGAAAAATTGAAATCCTTTTTTACCTACTTTTATCTCCTTAAACTCCTTGGTTCTACCTGTTTCTTTTTTTATAATTTTCATAATAGGTTCTTCTATTTTTATAGAATACCTAGTTTGTGCCAAAATTTCCCCTTCAGAATGAACTAATACATATTCATCTTCACCCTCTTTTTCTATAATTCCACTAACAAGTAAATCCCCTGTTTCCACTACATCTCCTTTTCTAATTAAGGATTTGCCATTTCTAACTATAGGCTTAACTATTATTCCTTTTCTATTAGCTATTATATTACATGGAATAGATGAATCAATTTGTTCTGGAGGTAGTTCTTGTTCCTTTACTTCCAATATTAATTTAGTTCCTTTTATTTCTACTGATACATAAGAAAAATCATCAAATTCATTTAAGAGTATTTCTTTTATATAATCCCTATCTATTTTATATTTTATTATACCAGATTTAATATTCTCTTTTCCTAATACTTTTATAATATCTTCTACATTAATTCTCTCATTACCTATAATTTGTATATCCCAAAGAATAGAAAAAAGGTATATGACTAATACCAAAAAAACCAAAATTCCAATACCTAACATCTTTCTATTTTTAAATTTATAAAAAATAAAGGGTAGCCCTTTTTTTTCAATTATTTCTACATGGCAGCCTACTTTTTTTACTATATCTTTTAATTCTCTAAAACCTTCTATACTAACTTTCATTTCTAATAATGTATAATCTATTCTCTTTATATCCCATAAATATATATCCTTGGTGGCAGCTAAATTTAAAAATCTCTCTAAAGTTAGCCCTTCAATTTTAATAATAACATATCCATTTGAATAATTCCATATTTTTATAATTCCCATAAACACACCCCTTAGATTATAATTTCTATTCTTTCAATATTCCCAATAATTACAATTTCTTCTAAGAGTATGGTTTTTAATTCTAAATTCTCCCCTTCAATTTTAAATATCCCTATACTAGAATTAATTCTAATGATATTTTGTGTATATTCTATTATTCCCTTATGATTAGATATATTTAATTGGATATTTCCTATTAAAACTACCTTAGGTAAATCCATTACTATGTCCTTCGGTAATTCTAGGGCCTCTGATAAATTGTATTTAAAATTGTCCATTTTATTTTTCATTTAAATCCCCCCTTAATAATTTTATGCCTAAATTATTAGGGGTATGCAGTAAAAAAATAATGCAAAAGGGTCTAACCCTCTTGCATTATCTTCTCAAACTCTTTGGTTTAGATAAAATTTCTGAATATATTATACCTTTTAAAATATCTTCCTTCTTTGGTGTAAGAGGATTTTTCGTATTAGTCAAATCTCCTTTTTTTATTTCATCTTTAATATTATATATATCCTCTAGAAAATCTTCCTCTAAAGGTTTCATTTCTAATGATCTAGATTCTGCTATTTTGGAAGTCTCTTTTCGTTTGTTAGGAATTGTTACTTGCTTAGATGATTTCTGTGCTGATTTTTTTGCTGGCATTTGATTCTTTCTCATTTTTTTCTCTTCTATTTTATTTTTCTCTTTTATACTTTTTAGTATTGACTCCATTATTAGCAAAAATATTAGAAAAAATACAACATTTGGGAACATATATATCCCCCCTAATCTTGTCTCTTATCGTCTTTAGCCATTTTAGATATGGAATCTCTCATGTCTGTATCAGCTAGTATATTTCTCATATTGTAATAGTCCATGAAACCCATATTACCATCTTTTAATGCTTCTGCTAAAGCTAGTGGTACTTCTGCTTCTGCTTCTACTACTTTTGCCTTCATAGATTGAACTTCTGCTATCATTTCCTGTTCTTTAGCTACAGCCATAGCTCTTCTTTCCTCTGCCTTAGCTTGAGCTATTCGCTTATCTGCTTCTGCTTGATCAGTTTGAAGTTTGGCCCCTATATTTCTACCTACATCCACATCTGCAATATCTATGGATAATATTTCAAAGGCAGTTCCTGAATCTAATCCCTTATCTAATACAGTTTGGGAAATTAAATCTGGATTTTCTAATACATCTTTGTGAGTACCAGAACTTCCAACTGTAGTTACGATACCTTCACCAACTCTAGCTATTATAGTTTCTTCTCCAGCTCCTCCTACTAATCTTTCTATATTAGCTCTTACAGTAACTCGTGCCTTAACAATTACTTCAATTCCATCTTTTGATACTGCTGCAATTTGTGGTGTTTCTATTACCTTAGGATTTACACTTACTTGAACTGCTTCTAATACATTTCTACCTGCTAAATCAATAGCTGCTGCTCTTTCAAATTCTAGAGGTATATTAGCCCTTTGTGCTGCAATTAATGCATCTACTAAGGTATTGACATTACCACCTGCTAAATAATGAGCTTCTAGTTTGTCTACTCCTATTGTTAAACCTGCTTTTGTAGCTTTGATCATAGGATTTACAATTCTAGAAGGTACAACCCTCCTTAGTCTCATTCCTATTAAGGTACCAATTTTAATCTTAACTCCAGAAAAATGAGCTGTTATCCATAAACCTACTGGAATAAAAGTAAAGAATAAAATCACTAAAACAATTATTAATACTGCAATTACAATGGAAAATGCTCCTGGCATATTAAACCCTCCTTACAATTATTTTTGAACCTTCGACCCTTACAACTTTAACAGTGCTTTCTCTAGGTATAAAAACTCCTTCAGATAATGCATCTAACCTCCTTCCATCTATTTCAATAATACCTGAAGGACGAAGTTCCGATATGGTAATTCCTGTCTTTCCTAAATATTTATCTTGAGTGATAGTACTAAGATAGCCTTCATCATCTTTCTGTTGAGTATTTAGAACAACATTTTCTAAATGGGGGCTTTTATGCCCAAATTTTATTAACAATATAGTTATTATGGCTGTAATAATTATAGCTACGCTTAAAGATACTAAGGCAGAAGTAATAGTTCCCATTGCTAAAATTGTACCCGTAATAATCAATATTATACCAGATATACCTGGTAGTCCAAATCCTGGAATTATCGCCTCTACTATCAATAATATTAATCCTGTAATAAATATTGCAAGTGAAGTCCATTCAGAATATCCTGCAATTATATTGCCCCCAAAAAATAATCCAAAAGCTATAATACTTATAGTACCTCCAACTCCAAATCCAGGGGTAAATATTTCTATCACCATTCCTATAAAACCTATTGTCAAAAGTAAAGTACCCATATAGGGATTGGCCAATACCTTTGCCAATTCTAATCCTGCATCTTCTTCTGCAAATGCAAATGTACTAAATAAAATAAAAATTATAAATGTTAATAATAAAACCTTTGATTTTTTCAAGTTTTTCACCTCCCTATTTTTATTATATTAGTAAATTATATTTAATACAATAAATTTTTGGATAAATAACTTACAATTTGAGGGACTGTCCCCGAAATTGTAAGTTATTTAAAATAAACCTGGGGAATTCCCCAGGTTTATTTTAATATTTTTCTTGCTATTTTATTAACAGTATTACCATCTGCCCTACCTTTTACTTTCGGCATTACAGATTTCATAATGTTTCCTATATCTTTCATCGAATTTGCTTCTACTTCTTCTATAGTTTCTCTGACAATTTTTTCTATTTCTTCTTCAGTTAATTGTTCAGGTAAATATTCCAATAAAATTTTCATTTCTTTCTCTGTTAATTCCACTAAATCTTGTCGTTCGCCTTTTTTAAAATCTTCAATTGCATTTTTCTTTTCTTTTAGTTGTTTTGATATTATTTCTAATATTTCTTCATCTTCTAATTTGATTCTTTCATCTATTTCTTTTTGTTTTATGGCTGCTCTAACCATAGTGATAGTATTTTTTCTAATGGAATCTTTGTTTTTCATAGAAAGTTTCAAATCTTCCATAAGCTCTTTTTTAAGGGACATAAATCCACCTTCTCACTTTGATCTTTTAGTACCTGTTCTTTTTCCTTCTAGCTGCTTCGGATTTCTTTTTTCTCTTTACACTTGGTTTCTCATAATGTTCTCTTTTTCTATATTCATAAAGAACGCCTGAGCGTGCACATTGTCTTTTAAACCTTCTAAGTGCATCATCAAGAGATTCATTTTCTCTAACCTTTATTTCCGCCATGATTTCTCCCTCCCCTCTTTCAATGCAAGAGTTCGCATACTGTCTATGGTTAGTGGAATACGACTCGACACTAAATAATTATACCTTAATTAAAGGATTTCTGCAACTATAATTTAACCTGGAGGCCACGAAAATTTACGACTTCCTAATAAATGAAAGTGTAAATGAGATACTGTCTGTCCACCATTTTCTCCACAATTATTGACAATTCTATAGCCTTCATCAGCAATTCCCAATTGTTTTACTAATTTGTTAATGATAACAAATATATGAGCTATTATATGAGAATTGTCTTCGTCAATAAAATTTGGCGACTCTATATGCTCCTTAGGTATTATTAAAATGTGAACTGGAGCTTGAGGATTTAGGTCTTTAAAAGCTAATACCTTATCATCTTCATAAATTATATTGGATGGTATCTCGCCTTTTGCAATTTTGCAAAATATACAGTCTGTCATGTTCTCACCTCCTAGGTCCAAACTACAGTTTAAATAAATTTAAAACTGTAAATTTTCCTAAATAACTAATATATAATATATTCTACATAGAAATTAAAATTCCTCTATTTTTCCTATTAAAAATTCATTTTCTATTTTTGTTAACTCAGTAGAAAGTATTAAACCTTTTATTTCACTAGGTGCTTTTGCCTTAACTCTTATATAATTTGTTGTATAACCTTCCATAAAATTTGGATCTTTATTGTTTTCTTCTTCAAACAATACTTCAAGCTTTTCTCCTATAAATTTTTTATTAAAATCATAAGTCATTTTATCAGCTAGAGATATTAAAATCTCTGAGCGGCTTTGTTTAATACTACCATGAATTTGATTTTTAAATTTACTAGCTACTGTACCTTCCCTAGGAGAGTATTTAAATACATGAACTCTAGAAAATCTGATTTCTTTTACAAAATTATATGTCTCTCTAAATTCCTCATCTGTTTCTCCTGGAAATCCTACTATTATATCTGTTGTAATTCCAGCATTAGGCATATGTTTTCTAATTAATTTTACTATATTTCTATATTCATTGGTAGTATATTTTCTATTCATCCTTTTAAGCACTGTATCTGAACCAGATTGAAGAGATAAATGGAAATGATCACATAATTTTTTAGTTTTCATAGCTCTTTCCATAAATTCTTCATCAATTAAAGTAGGTTCTATAGAACTAAGTCTAATTCTTTCTATGCCCTCTACATTTGCTATTTCTTCTATTACATCTATAAGACCAGGACCATTTGTATCCTTCCCATAGGAAGCTATATGAATGCCTGTAAGGATTATTTCCTTAAACCCAGCATCACTTAATCTTTTAACTTCCTCAATTATATCATATAATTCTCTACTTCTAATAGGTCCTCTTGCATAAGGAATTATACAATAAGAACAAAATTGATTACAGCCTTCTTGAATCTTTATATTTGCTCTAGTTTTTTCTTTAATATCCACTATACTAAGTTTCTCAAAATCTTTATGTTTGCTAATATCTTTTACAATATTTATCTTTTCATTTTTTAATGCTACTTCTTCACATAAATCCACTATTTTCCCTCTTTGAGTAGTACCTATAATTACATCTACTCCTTCTATTTCTGCTACTTCTTCTGGTGCAATTTGAGAATAGCATCCTACTACTGCAATTATAGAATCTGGATTAAGCTTTTTTGCCCTTCTTATAAATTGTCTAGATTTTCTGTCTCCAAAATTCGTTACAGTACAAGTATTTATTACATATATATCAGCTATTTCATCACTATTTACTATTTCATAACCTTTTTTTTCGAACAATTCTTCCATAGCTTCTGTTTCATATTGATTTACCTTGCAACCTAAAGTATGAAAGCCTACTTTTTTCATTTAATACCTCCTAAACCTCCAAATTCATATAATACAATAGAAGATACTACCAATCCTGCTGTTTCAGTTCTTAAAATTCTAGGCCCTAAGGTTATAATTTTCCCACCTATATTCCTTAACATTTCTATTTCATATTCTTCAAAACCGCCTTCTGGACCAATAATTATATGAACCTTTCCTGTTTCTTCACCATGAAAAAATTCCCTTAAGTCTTGAGATTGTTCTTCTTCATAGGGAACTATTATATTATTCTGATTTTGCAAAATATTTATCATTTCATTAAAATCTATTATATTATTCACTATTGGCAAAATATCCCTTTTGCTTTGTTTTGCCGCCTCTTCTACAATACCTCTCCATCTTATTAGCTTATTTTCTTCTTTCTTTTTACTTTGAATTTTTACAACTGTTCTATCCATGATAATAGGGTAGAATTCCTTGATTCCTATTTCTACACCTTTTTGAAATATATAATCCATTCTATCGCCCTTAGCTATTCCCTGATAAAGTACTATATCTACTGGAGCTTCATTTTTACCTGGAAATCCTCCTATTATATTGGTCATTATAAAATCCGAAGCTATTTCTGAAATCTCTGATATATAAATTTCGCCATTACATACAATTTCTATTCTATCATGAATTTTTAATCTTAGTACATTTTTAATATGTTTTACATCGTTCCCGATTATTTTAATATTTTCTCCATGTATTTGATCTATATTTACAAAAAATCTATACATTCAATCACCTATTCTTTAATACTAACTATGCTAGCCCAATCTCCTGCCTGATTTATCTCCAATATTTTAAAACCTTCCTTAACAAGTATAGTCTCTACCATTTCTACTTTCTCTAATATAATTCCAGACGCAATAAATACCCCATCATAATTTAAATAATCTTTTAATAAAGGTACCATATTTACTATTACCTCAGCTATTATATTGGATACTATAATATCTGCCTTTCCTTCTACTACATCTAATAAATTTCCTTTTTTTATCTCTACAATAGAATCAACTTCATTTATATTTATATTTTCATTAGATACCTTTACACATACACTATCTAAATCTACACCAATTACTTTTTTTGCACCTAATTTAGCAGCAACTATACTTAAAATTCCTGAACCGCAGCCTATATCATAAACTATATCGTCTTCTTTTACATACTTTTCCAACGCTCTAATACATAGGATGGTGGTTTCATGAGTGCCTGTTCCAAAAGCCATACCTGGATCTACTTCTATGATTATCTCATCATCATTTTTTTCATACTCCTCCCAAGTAGGTTTAATTACTATTTTTTCCCCAACTTTTAAAGGTTTATAGTATTTTTTCCAGGCCTCCGCCCAGTCCTTTTCATATACTTCTAATATAGTTACTTCACCTAAGCTATAACCATATTTTTCAATAGGATTTCTTTCAATATTGTCTCTTACTTTTTCTATTTTGTCTATTAAATCCTCCCCTTCTGGAAAATATGCCTTTATTGTGATACTATCTAAATCTGAACCAAATAAATCAGGATCAATATAATCCCAATCTTCTTCTGATTGTTCAAACTCTAATATGTCTCTAGGATCTTCAATGGCAAGACCTGTAACCCCTAAATCATACATTATATTGGTTACTATTTCCTCAAATTCATAACTGGTCTTAATTTGAACTTCAACCCATGTCATAACCTCACATCCCTTCTATATGTCTTAATATATTATACCCTATATTTTGTTAATTTACCAAATACATAAAAACACAATCACCTGATATAAAGGTGATTGCTTAATTCCCAAAAGCATCTTTCATTTTATCAAAAAATCCTTTTTTGCCTTCTTTGTGGTATTCTCCACTTTCTTTTGCAAACTCTTTTAATAATTCTTTTTGTCTTTCATTTAGTTTTTTAGGCACTTGTACTTCTACTGTAAAATATAAATCCCCTTTTCCAACTCCCTTTACATTAGGTACCCCTTTGCTTTTTAGTCTAAATTGAGTGCCAGTCTGTGTGCCTTGTGGTATATTATAATCTATAATTCCTTCTAATGTGGGAACCTGAATTTCTGCACCTAATGCTGCATCAGTAAAACTAATAGGTAATTTCAAGTATATATCATTACCTTCTCTTTTGAAAATTTCATGTTCTTCTACATTTATAAACACAAATAAATCTCCAGAAGAACCTCCTCTTTCTCCCATTTCTCCTTCTCCACGAAGAGAAATTATGGAGCCTGTATCTACTCCTGCAGGAACCTTTACCTTTATTTTTTGATTTTTAATTTTTTTCCCTGTTCCCAAACATTCTTTACATTTATCCTTGATTATTTCGCCTGTACCACCGCATTCATCACAAGTAGCTACCCTTACAAATTGTCCAAAAGGACTTTGTTGTGCATATCTTAATTCGCCAGTTCCTTTACATTTAGGGCAGGTTTCTTTACTACTTCCTGGCTCTACTCCTGAACCTTCACAAGTATTACAAGTTTCATATTTCCTTATTTCTATTTCTTTTTCAGTACCAAATACTGCTTCTTCAAAAGTCAAGTTTAGATTATATCTTAAATCTGCTCCTCTAACAGGCCCTCTCCTAGTACTAGATGTATTAAATCCACTACCAAAAATATCAAAAATATCTCCAAATATATCTTCAAAGCCTCCAAAACCTTGTCCATATCCTCCAGTCTGACCGTTTACTCCATCATGACCAAATAAGTCATATTTTTTCCTCTTACTTGAATCTGATAATACTTCATAAGCTTCTGTTGCTTCTTTAAATTTTTCCTCCGCTTCTTCTTTATTATCTGGATTTAAATCTGGATGATATTTTTTAGCTAAATTCCTATAAGCAGATTTTATTTCATCTTCTGTAGCATCTTTTGATACGCCAAGTATCTCATAATAATCCCTCAAACTATACACCTACTTTCAAATTAACTACTAAATAATTTTATCAAAAATCAAAGCTAAATCCAAGGGATTTAGCTTTGAAAATTTAAATATTACTCATCATCATCCATTACTTCAAAATCCGCATCTACTACATCATCATCTTCTTCAGTAGTTCCTGATGGATCAGATCCTTCCCCAGCTGCCTGCTCATACATTTTTTGAGATATGGAATAGAATTCTTGAGTTAATTCTTCAGTTTTTATCTTGATTTCTTCCATATCATTTCCCTCTAGAGCTTTTTTCAATTCTTCTAATTTAGACTCTACTTTAGATTTTTCATCTTCTGATATCTTTCCTTCTAATTCCTTAAGAAGTTTTTCAGTTTGATAAACCATGGAATCCCCATTGTTTCTTACTTCTATTTCTTCTTTTTTCTTCTTGTCTTCTTCGGCAAATTTTTCAGCTTCTTTTACCTTTTTCTCTATTTCGTCATCACTTAAATTCGTAGATGCAGTTATAGTTATTTTTTGTTCTTTTCCTGTACCTAAATCCTTAGCAGATACATTTACTATACCATTAGCATCTATATCAAAAGTTACCTCTATTTGTGGAATTCCTCTTGGTGCTGGTGGTATTCCTGTTAATTGGAATCTTCCTAAAGTCATATTGTCATGGGCCATTTGTCTTTCACCTTGTAATACGTGAATATCTACAGAAGTTTGGCCATCTGCTGCTGTAGTAAATATTTGAGATTTTTTAGTAGGTATTGTAGTATTTCTTTCTATCAATCTAGTAGTTACTCCTCCTAATGTTTCAATACCTAAGGATAATGGTGTTACGTCTAATAGCAATAAATCTTTTACTTCTCCACTTAATACTCCACCTTGAATTGCAGCACCCATAGCTACACATTCATCTGGATTAATGTCTTTTTGTGGTTCTTTACCTACTAATTTCTTTACAGCCTCTTGTACTGCTGGTATTCTAGTAGAACCCCCTACTAATATTACTTTTTCTATATCTGAAGCTTTTATTCCAGCATCTTTTATAGCTAGTTTAATTGGTTCTAGTGTTTTTTCTACTAAGTGACTAGTCAATTCTTCAAATTTAGCCCTTGTAATATCCATATTTAAATGCAAAGGACCTGAAGCTGTAGCAGTAATAAAAGGTAAATTAATATTAGTAGACATTGTAGAAGATAGTTCTTTTTTAGCCTTTTCAGCTGCCTCTTTTAGTCTTTGTAAACTCATATTATCTTCTCTTAAATCTACTCCGTTTTCCTTTTTAAATTCTTCTGCAATGTAATCCATTAATACTTGGTCAAAATCGTCTCCACCTAGATTGTTATTTCCTCTAGTAGCTAATACTTCAAATACTCCATCTCCTAATTCTAATATGGAAACATCAAATGTTCCCCCACCTAAGTCAAATACCATGATTTTATGTTGACCTTCATCTTTATCCATACCATAAGCTAAAGATGCTGCAGTTGGCTCATTTATTATACGTAGTACATTTAATCCTGCAATTTTCCCAGCATCTTTAGTTGCCTGTCTTTGACTATCAGTAAAATATGCAGGTACTGTAATTACTGCATCTGTAATAGTTTCCCCTAAGTAACTTTCTGCATCCATTTTAAGTTTTTGCAATATCATTGCAGATATATCTTGAGGTGTATAATCTTTCCCATCTATATTTTTCTTGTAATCTTTCCCCATTTCTCTTTTAATAGAGGAAATAGTTCTATTTGGATTTGTTATCGCCTGTCTCTTAGCAGTTTCACCAGCTAATCTTTCTCCATCCTTAGTAAAAGCTACCACTGATGGTGTAGTTCTATTTCCTTCTACATTAGGAATGATTATTGGTTCTCCACCTTCCATTACGGCAACACATGAATTTGTAGTTCCTAAATCAATTCCAATTATTTTTCCCATTTGAATTCCTCCCTTAAATCTTTAATTATTGTTTTATTTAGCTACTTTAACCATACTAGGCCTAATAACTTTGTCTTTTAACATGTAGCCTTTTTGTAGCACATCTAATATTGTCCCTTCTTCTGAATTTTCTACTTCCTCCATGAAAACTGCATGGTGGAAATTTGGATCAAAACACTCACCTAAACATTCTATTTCTTTTAATCCATTATTGTTTAAGGTTTCTAGAAGTTGATCATATATCATTTTTACTCCTTGTTGAAAACCATTGTCTAAATCTATATTTTCTATAGCTCTTTCGAAGTTATCCAATATTGGTAAAATCTGATTCATTAAATCTTCTGTCGCATAAGAAAATATAGTTTCTTTCTCTTTTTCTACTCGATTTTTATAATTTATAAAATCTGCTTGAAGTCTTAATAGCCTATCAGTTAGTTCAGCTATTTCTTTATCTTTTTTCTCTAATTGGAGAGATATTTCTTCATCAACTTTCTCATCTGAATTTTCTAGTTCTTTATCCTCTTCAATTTCTTCATTCACTATTTCTTCTTTTTTCTCCATATAATCACCTCTTACTTGATTTAAATTCACTAGAGAGAGTAAACTCTCTCTAGTGTTTACCTACTAATAACTCTATTAATTCCGTTAAGTTTACTGAAAACATTCGTACTGCACTTATTACCCTAAAATAATCCATTCGGGTTGGCCCAATAACTCCAATTTTACCTATAGTCATATCCCCTAGTTTATAGGTTGTAGTAATTAAACTGCATTCTTTTAGTGGATCATAAATATTTTCATCTCCTATGGTTATTTCTATACCATTATTTGGAGATTCCTTTAATAATACTTCCACTAATAATTCCTTGTCTTCCATAAATGATATAAAGGATTTTGCCTTGTCTAAATCCTTATACTCTGGGAAATCAAAAATCTTTGTAACCCCATCTGCATACACTTCCACATCATCTGTATCCTCTAGAGATTTAGCTATTATGGGGATTATACTGTCTATTATTTCTTTAAATTCATACATTTCCCTAAAAACTCCATTATCCATTACTTTCCCAATTTCTTGAATAGTAAGGCCTTTTAATTCACTATTTAAAAAATTAGAAATAATATTTAGATGGTTCTCTGGAATTTTTTTATCCATCTTGAAAATTGTGTTTTTTACCATTCCTGAATCTGATACTATAATTAAAAGTATTTCTCTTTCATCAATAGATATTAATTGTATATGTTTTAATTTACTTTCTTTTAATTGAGGTGACAATGCCAATGCAGTATAAGAAGTAATTGCTGATAATATCTTTGCAGAGTTTTGAATTAATTGATCAATTTCTTTAGATTCTTTAGCTAAGGCTTTTTTAATGTTTTGCTTTTTAGCCATATCTATTTTGGTTCTCTCTGCCTTTAGCAATTGATTTACATATAATCTATAGGCCTTATCTGAAGGCACCCTACCTGAGGAAGTATGGGGCTTGTTTAAGTATCCTAAATCCTCTAAATCTGACATTTCATTTCGAATTGTAGCAGAAGACACTCCTAAATCATACTCCTTCGATATGGTTCTAGAACCAATTGGCTCAGCCGAAAGTATATATGAATTAATTATGGCATGAAGCACTTTTAACTTTCTATCATCCAACATATTTTTCACCTCAAATCTATATTTTGGACGGTTATTAGCACTCGCTAGTCTTGAGTGCTAACATTAAATTATCACAAACCAAAGTATTTTGTCAATACCTTTTTAATAATAATATTATTATGGCAATATATCTACATAAACTTTATTTGATAAATCCAAACCCTTTGCAGTAAATCTAATATTATTTTCATCTATATACAATAAACCGTTTTTTTTATGTTTATTTAATACATTACCATACATATCTTCTATTTTAATATTAAATCTATCAAAAAAGTTATTTTTATCTATACCATCTATTAATCTAAGACCCATTATTAAATATTCTGCCATTTCCATTTCCTTATCTATATATTCTTCTCCTGAGATTGGAAACCTACCCTTATTTATATTATTGTAGTAGTTATTTAAATCACTGTAATTCCAAAATCTCTTATTATCCAAATTGGAATGGCTAGATATCCCAAATCCAATATAAGGTTTTAGTTCCCAATATTTTAAATTATGCTGACTTTCATAATTTTCTTTTGCAAAATTTGAAATTTCATAATGTTTATAGCCATTAGCTTTTAAAATATCCTTGCCAAGATAATACATTTCTCTTTCTAAATCTTCATCTGGCAAAATAATTTTTCCTTCTTTGTACCATTTATCCATTAATGTATTTTCTTCTAAGATTAAAGAATAGTATGAAATATGTTCTATATTTAATCTTATAATTTCTCTTAAAGATTTCTCACAATCTTTTAAACTTTGACTAGGTAAGCCAAATATTAAATCTGTATTTATATTTTTAAAACCTGTATTTCTTATTTTTTCTATAGATTTATAAAAATCCTTGGAACTATGAGCTCTACCTATAGTTTTTAACAGTCTATCATCTAAACTCTGTACTCCTAGGCTAATTCTATTTATTCTAGATTCTTTATATACTCTTAATTTTTCACTATCTAAAGTTCCTGGATTTGCCTCTATGGTTATTTCCTCAAATTCTCCACTGAAATTTTTATATATGGAATCTAATATTTTATAAATATATATAGGCTCCAAATAAGAAGGAGTCCCTCCACCTATAAATACAGTGGAAACTCTGTAATCTTTCAATAACTCTTTATACATTTTCATCTCTTTTATGAGATAGTCTACATATTTATTTGTTTCCCTGCTTAAATTTGGAAAAGAAATAAAATCACAATAATAGCATTTACTTACACAAAAAGGAATGTGAATATATATACCTAAATCTTTCATTTTAAATTCTCCTTTTAGCAAATTAAATGCACACATTCGTGTGCATTTTTATTTTTCATCATATTTTAGTACCGCTAAAAAGGCTTCTTGTGGAACTTCTACTGAACCAATTTGTCTCATTCGTTTTTTACCTTCTTTTTGTTTTTCTAATAGTTTTTTCTTCCTAGAAACATCTCCACCATAACATTTAGCCAATACATCTTTTCTAAGAGCTCGTACTGTCTCTCTTGCAATTATTTTAGACCCTACTGCTGCTTGAATAGGTACTGCAAATTGATGTCTTGGTATTTCGTCCTTTAATCTTTCCGCAATAGTTCTACCTCTTTCATATGCCTTGTCTTCATGTACTATAATTGAAAAGGCATCTACTAATTCTCCATTTATTAATATATCTAATTTAGTTAAATTAGATTGTTTATAGCCTTTTAGTTCATAGTCCAAGGAGGCAAAACCACGGGTCCTAGATTTTAAAGCATCAAAGAAATCATATATTACCTCATTAAGGGGCATGTCGTAATGCATAGTTACTCTAGTTTCCTCTAAATACTCCATATTTACAAACTCTCCACGTCTATTTTGACAAAGTTCCATTACAGCCCCTACATATTCCGTAGGAGTCATAATAGAAGCAGAAACAATAGGTTCTTCCATATATTCTATTTCAGTTTCATCAGGTAAATTAGTAGGATTTTGTATATCTATTATTTCCCCATCTTTTTTCTTTACTTTATATATAACAGATGGTGCCGTAGTAATTATATTTAAATCAAATTCCCTTTCTAATCTTTCTTGTACTATCTCCATATGAAGTAATCCTAAAAATCCACATCTAAATCCAAAACCCAATGCAGCAGAAGTCTCTGGTTCAAATACAAGACTAGCATCATTTACCTGTAATTTCTCTAAAGCATCTCTTACTGTATTAAAGTCTTCCCCCTCTGCTGGATAAATCCCACAGTATACCATTGGCACTACCTTTTTATAACCTGGTAATGGAGTGTCTGTTGGATTTTCTTTATCTGTTATAGTATCGCCTACTCTAGCATCCTTCACATTTTTAATACTACCTAATACATAGCCTACATCTCCTGCTTCTAATTTATCCACTGGCATTTGTTTAGAAGTATTAACCCCAACTTCCGTTACTTCATAGGATTTGTTTGTAGACATCATTTTAATCTCCATACCTGGTTTTATTGTTCCTTCAAATACTCTAATATATGATACTACACCTTTGTAGGAATCATAATAAGAATCAAATATAAGTGCTTTTAAAGGTGCATCTACATCTCCACTAGGAGCTGGCACTTTAGTAACTATTTCTTCTAATACATCTTCTATATTTAATCCTGCTTTAGCTGAAATCGTAGGTGCATCTTTAGCTTCTAGGCCAATTACTTCTTCTATTTCATTTTTCACCTCATCAGGTCTAGCAGATGGTAAATCTATTTTGTTAATTATAGGTAAGATCTCCAAATCCTGTTCTAAGGCTAAATAAACATTTGCCAAAGTTTGAGCCTCTATACCTTGAGTTGCATCTACTATGAGTAGTGCTCCTTCACAAGCCGCTAAACTTCTCGAAACTTCATAATTGAAATCTACATGGCCAGGAGTATCTATAAGGTTTAAAATATATTCTTCCCCATCCTTAGCCTTATAATTAAGTCTTATATTCTTTAATTTTATTGTAATACCTCTTTCCCTCTCTAAATCCATACTGTCTAAGACTTGATCCTGCATTTCTCTAGATGTAAGTAAACCAGTTTTTTCAATTAGTCGATCGGCGAGAGTAGATTTACCGTGATCAATATGGGCAATGATAGAGAAATTTCTTATATTGTTTTGTCTTATACCTTGCATAACCTTCCTCCTTCAGAAGTTTCAATTACTCTAAAAGTTTATTATACCAGAAATAGGCTTAAATGTAAAACAAAAGACCAGTAAAAACTGGCCTTTTAATAGCTTTTTTTAAAAATTTTAAAATCTAAAAGATACGATTTTCCAAATAAATATATTTTTTTATTTTTTAAATTAAGCTTAAATATTATTGGGCTTTTAAAATAATCTAAATATATTATATTATCATTTACTACTTTTATTCCCAAATATAATAGAACAAATGTAGATAATAATATTATATATTTGCAAATTCTAATTTTATTTTGTCGTCTTTCTTTTTTTCTTCTCTCCGTTCTAGTTTCCAAGATATCACCCTAGAAGAGTATTTCCAATTAACCTATATGTTATTCGCTAAATTCTTCCAAAGCGATTGTTAAAAGGAAAATATCTATAATTTGCAATTCCCTTTATACTTTTAATAGGTATACATCCAAAATATCTGCTATCTTTACTAGCACCTTCGGCTCTATTATCTCCTAAAACAAAAACATGGTCTTCTGGAACTTCCCAGTAGTTTTCTCCATAGGTATCTGTATAAGCATCTTCCTCTATATAATCTTCTTCTAATAAATTCCCATTTAAATAAACCTTACCATCTATTATAGCCACTGTATCTCCAGAAATTCCAATTACCCTTTTAATATAATCCTTATTCTCAACATCTGGTGCCTTTAATACTACTATATCTCCTCTATCAGGACTTGAAAAATATAACGAAATTCTATTTGAAAACAATCTGTCTTTCTCATGTAATGTCGGATACATGGAATTTCCCAATACATAGGTTGTGTTAAATATAAAAGTTTTTATAAATACTGCTATTACTATAGCTAGTAATATACTCTTTACCCACTCCACGGCTTCGTTTTTTACATCTTTATTATTTTCTTCATCCATAACTAATCCTCCTCATACAAAAGTACATTATTAGTATATCATGTTTTTAATTTTTAAAACAGTTCTATTCTACTATATTTTGTATTACAATATCCAATAATTCTGCAAATAATTTACTAGTTTCCATGGCTTCTTCCATAGTATTAAGGTTTGACCCCATTTCTACTAATATAGCATGATCTGAAAGAAATTGATTGTATTTTCCTCTAGGCTTTATCATGATACCTGTACACAAGTCTGGATATATTATATCAGAAATGGCTTTAAAATATTTTGCAAAATTTAATACTTCCTCTTTATTTGGAGAATCTGGTCCTATTACAAAATAAAAAGTAGCCACATCTTTTCCATTTACTTTAGTTTGAAATTTTTCATAATATTTATCTATATTTTTCATTACCTTTGGATCATCTAAGTCTATCCCATCTCTATGCATATCTATTAATATTTTAAAATTATTATTTTCCTGCAATTTTTCCGTTATAGTATTTAGAGATCTAGAGTAGGATTTATTATAAGATGGAATATCATGATAAGTAGTTACATGCTCCAACTTATGGCCTTTGCCCTCTAAAATTTTAGCCACATTTTCCCCTATAGTAGTTACATTATAGTTTCTATCTGTAGTATGATGTAATTTTGTTTTTTGGTTTGAATAAGCCTCGGTACCATGAGTATGATATATTAATATATATGGTTTTTCTTTGTCTATTTTTAGTGGCTTAATGTTTAAAGGCTTTGGTAAATTCTCAAATGAAATATTTCCCTCTGAATCAGATATTGTTATTAAATCCTCATACTCATCTAATTTATCTATTACAATAAAATCTTCTACCACTATGGAAACTTCCTTCATATCTTCATAATCTGGATCTTGTAAATCTTCTTTTTTAGATTTCCCAAAAGGAATTATTGCAGGAAATTGAGCTTTGAAAAAATCTCTAAACCTGTCCCTTAATTGGTTTTCATTATAAAAACGTCCCTCCCATTTTATACCATTTGATACTTGTTTATTATATAAACTCATTGCAGAAGAAGTTCTACTAAATAAAAATACAAAAAAATCTTCCTTTTCTTTGCTAATTTTTTCTTGACTAAAAACTGGTTTTACATCAAATTCCACTTTTCCCCCTTTAGCACTAATAAAGATAGTACCTATATTAAAAATTATTAGGCATAATAGGGCAAATATTACATAGGTGTATCTACTATCCTTTTCTTTCATAAGAACACTCCCCAAATTATCTATTCAATATCTAGATTATATTCATTAGGGATAGTATATATGATAAGATTTTACCTAATGTATCTATTTACATCTTCTAGTTCAATGCCATGATGTAATGCCATATTTAGGCCATTAGCAATGATAATAGATAAATCATCTATTAGTAAATCTATTTCTTTTGGAGTAACAACTAAATTTGGTGTAAATGGCTCTAATACTTCTTTTATTAAATCATATTTTTCTTCATTACTTACTTGTTGAAGGGTAGAATAAAACTGACTACCAGATTTTGCAACATTTTTCATAGAATCTAAGATTAGATCCATAGTATCATTTACCATAGTGGCAGCATCTACTACCGTAGGTACTCCAATAGCCAATACTGGTACTCCTAAATACTCTTCATTTATACCTAGCCTTTTATTACCTATACCTGAACCAGGATTAATGCCAGTATCCGATATTTGAATAGTAGTACTTACTCTGTCCATCCTCCTAGATGCTAATGCATCTATGGCAATTACTAAATCTGGCTGAGTTTTTTCTACTATACCCTTGACTATCTCACTTGTTTCAATTCCAGTAAGGCCCATTACCCCTGGAGATAATGCGGATACATTTGCTACTGTTTCATCTTCGTCCTTTTTATATGCAATAAAATACTGCCTAGTAACTAATACTCTATCCACCACCTTAGGCCCTAAAGCATCTGGAGTTACATTCCAATTTCCAAGTCCAACTATCAATGTCTTTGTGTTTTTATGACTTTTTCCAAGACCTTTTATTTCTTTAGCTAAAACTTGAGATATTTTGTCCTTTAAATCTTGATCTGCATTTTTTAATTTAGGTGCTTGAATTGTAATATATACACCCTTAGGTTTTCCTAAACTTTCCTCCCCTCTTTCATCTAATACCTTTACTCTAGTTATCTCATATTCTTCCTCATCTACTTTTTCTACCTCCACTCCTGGTGCTTCTTCTTTTTTAGTTTCCTGATATAATTCTCTGCTTTCTATAGCTAAATCTGTCCTTATTTCTAGCATTTGAAACCTCCTAAATATTCTTATCTTTATTTTTCTACAATTCTTCTATTTTATGTATTATTCATTTATTTTTCCTTGCTTTTTTCCTTTCTTCATGATAAAATAACCTTTGTTAAGACTAGAGGAGGTGAGATTGTTGGCAAATATTAAATCCGCTGAAAAGAGAATCCGAACTACAAAGACAAAAACAGCTTTAAATAAAAGTAGAAAATCCGAAATTAAAACTTATATTAAAAAATTTGATTTAGCAATTGAAAATGGAAATATTGAAGAAGCTCAGGAACTACTTAAAACTATAGATAAAAAATTAAAAAGAGCAGCTCACAAAAATGTTATACACAAAAATGCTGTTTCTAGAAAAATTAGCTCATTAAATAAAAAATTAAATAATAAGGTAAATGAAGCTGTATAATACTAAAACTTCGGCATTCCGAAGTTTTTTGTATTTACAGCTTATAACATAAATTAGCTATTAAAATTTCCATTACTAATCTATCTTCTATTGAAGATGATTTTATCTTTCTATCTGCATCTAAAGAGTATTCTAATGCTTTTTCCAATTGAATTATAGTAAAATTATTACTTTGATCCGAAATTTTTTTATATTCATATTGTGACAAGTCCATTTTTTTGAAATTATCTCCTGAACTATATCCTTTTTCCTTTAAGACCTTATACTTCAACATATTTCTTATTTGCCTAACTATCATATGTAAAATAAATAAAATAGGCTCTCCTGATATATACATTTCATTAAAAAGTTTTAAAGCTTCTTCTCCATTCTTTTGAGATATTTTGTTTAGAAGATTAAATACATTCATCTCTAATGGTCTTGCCATTAATAATTCTATTTCATTTTTTGTAATTTCTCCATTGCTTGGTAAGTAATTAGTAATCTTTATAATTTCATTTTCCAAATCATAAAGTGTTCTTTCTCTATTTTTATCAAAGTACGAAGAATACTCAATAAAATAATTTATATTGGATTTGTTTATAGTTTTATTATGCTTTTTAAAGCTATCAACAATCCATTTATCTAAATCTCCACCTCTTAGTTTAGTAAATTCTACTATATCCCCAAATTTATTTATTTTTTTATACAATGCATTGGATTTTCTTATGGATTTAGTCTTTTCTACAAATATTAATATTATATAGTCTTCTAAAGTTTCAATATAATTAACTACAGGATCTTTTGAAACTTTAGTTTTATTTTTTTCCTCTTCTTTTTTAGACTTAAATAATGGTAAATCTCTAATTATTACAATCTTTTTTTCTGACATAAAGGGCAAAGTTTCACAAGCATTCATTATAGTATCAAATTCTAAAGCTTCACCTTCTAATACTATATAATTTAATGGTTCAAAGGCTTTATCTATGAAAGTTTCTTTAACTAATTTTAAACTATAGTCAATTAAATATTCTTCTTCTCCATAAAAAAGATATACAGATTTTAATTCTTTGGATTTTAATGCTTTAATAAAATCCTTGTAATTCAATTTTTTTCATCTCCTTGTCTAAGATTATAAAATATTTAGTTAAATAATAAAAAATAATATTATATAAGATAAATACCAATATAAATAAACCGTAATGAGTTAATATATATATTATATCTAAATTTTTATTTATAAAAGGAATAATTTCATAATCATTTTTATTTAATACTAAATTTATTAAACCTAATTCATCTGTTCTAAAAAGTTCTATACTTCTACTATTATACCTTTCTAATACTTCTGAATGTGGATGACCAAAACTATTATTCCTCCCAACAGATATAAATCCTATACTAGGTTTTATCAAATCTAATAATTCCTCTGTTGAAGAGGTTTTACTGCCATGATGAGGTACTTTTAAAAAATCTACTTTTTTATTTGTATTTTGGATTAAAAACTTCTCACCTATTTTTTCAATATCTCCAGTAAATAATATACTTCTATTAAAATAATTTAGCATTAAAACCATAGATAAATCATTGTCGCTATTTTGAGGATTATTTAATATCTCTTTACTTGGGCCAAGTACTGTAATACTAGTATTGTAGTCTAATTTAAAATTATCACCAATTTCTAATATGGAAATAGGAATTTCCTTAGATTTTGCTTTTTCTATAATTTCATCACAATAAATATTCCCAGGTCTAATATATCCAAAATATATATTTTCTATCTCCATATTATCTATTAAATAAGTTAAACTTTTACAATGATCTACATCAAAATGACTGATAAATACACCCTTAAGTTTAAATACACCTTCCTTTTCTAAATAAGGATATAATATATTCTTGCCTATATCAAAATTTCCAAATATATTACCACCAGTATCTATTAGATAATTACCTTCCTGAGTTTGGATTAAAATACTATCTCCTTGTCCTACATCTATAAATTTAATATTTAAACTTTGATCCAAACTTAAATAAAATAAATTTATAATTAGTATTAATATTAGATATACAACTATAGATTTTACTATATATTTATTTAGTTTTTCAATTTTAATACTACCAAATAAAATGAATAGCAACAAATAATAAAGTAAAATCCCTAAAATAGATGGAGAAGAAAATTTCAATGTAAGTTTTGGGAAACTACTGAGTATTTCAATACCTAAAAACTCCATATTTAATAAAAAGTTTATTATAATTCCTATAGAATTCCCTATTGGCCACATAAAGAAAGGTAAAAACAATAAAATTATACCTAATACTAAACATAGTGAAAACAATGGGACAAACAATAAATTAGCTATTATAGTAAGTGTCGGTATTCTATTAAAGTAATATGCCTGAACTGGAAATAATCCAATTTGAACTGCCAATATTCCTCCTATGGATTTAGGAAACAAATTATTTAATTTTGGTCCTAAATATAATAAAAACAATGTAGCTAAATAGGATAATTGAAACCCTAAATTAAATATTATATAAGGGTTTTTAATTATAATTAGAAAACAAGAAAAAAATAAAATATTTATAGAGTCATAAGGTTCTCTTAAAAGTTCAGATAATAATAACATCGAAAACATAATATTGGCCCTAAGAACTGAAGGTGGGCTTCCTATTATATAGGCATAAGTCCATAGAATAGCAATAGTTAAAACTATATTTATCTTTCTATTTAATCCTAAATAAGCAAAAAAATATATGAAAATTACTGCAATTATTCCAATATGTAAACCAGATACTGCTAATATATGAGCTAATCCCAAATTTCTAAATCTATTTATATTTTCCTCATCTAAATAAGAATATTTACCTAAAACAATAGATTTCATAATATTTGAATTTCTATCTGTTAAATAATGGTCAAATCTTTCCTCTATCCTTTTAGTAAATCTTAGTTTGGTTCTTAAACCTAGACTAAGTTCAGGCTTATTTATAGCTATTATAGAATATTCTTTTATAGTGGTAGTTGCAAATATATTTTCAGTTAACAAATTTAATTTGTAATTAAATAATTTTGGATTGGTATTAGCTAAGGGTTGTTTCAATACTGCAGTAAATATTATTTCATCTCCTAGTTCTAATTTTTTCTCTCCAATTATTTTTAAAATAATTTTTTCTGATGTATTTATATTAACTTTGTCCGAAGATAGATTGTCCACCAATAATACATATCTAGATTCGTCTTCACTTATATTTTTAATATCAGTTATTCTTCCTCTTAACTGAACTTGAGTATCTGTATATTTAATAAGTTCACTACTATTTGCCTTTAAATTTGTAATTAATGTACCTAATAAAAAACAGGAAAATAATAAAATAATAAAATTAGATTTGTTTAATTCTAATTTTATTATATAAAATAAAATAGAAAACAATAGCAGAAATACTACCATATATGTACTTACATTTATAAAATATGCAAAAACTACTCCTAAGATTAATGGGATAGTTAAATATAAGAAGGGTCTTTTCATACTATTTACCCCAATACTTTTTTCTACCTATTCTATTTAATGCCCATATAACAAGTAACATTCCCGCAAAAGTAAATAAACCACCTATAGATTGTTTATTCATATTTCATTTCCTTTCCAATCTTTTTATGTAAATTATATCATATTTTATTTCTGGCATGTTGCAAGTATGTAAAAAAATGATAAAATATGATTAATAGGAAAAAGGTCAGGTGATTATATGACAGAAAGAGTTTATTTAAATAATCCATATTTAAGACAATTAAATGCTAGAATTGTAGAAAAAACATATAAAAGCAATAGATATTATATTAAAACTGACAGAACTATTTTTTATCCTAATCTTGCAGGAGGACAACCTGGAGATAAAGGTACTATAAATGGTGTAAAAGTATTAGATACTTATAATGATGGCGAGGATATTGTCCATGTAGTTCAAGATAATATTCAAAGCGATAAAGTCTTGCTATCCATAGATTGGGACAATAGATTTGATTATATGCAACAGCATTCAGGTCAACATCTTTTGTCTGCAGTTTTTTATAAATTATATAACGGAGAAACTATAGGTTTTTATATTGGTAATGAATATGTATATATAGATGTAAATCTTCCCAATATTAATGATGAGGAAATTATAAAAGTCGAAGAATTTGCAAATAAGATAATATTTTCTAATTTCCCAATGAAATCTTATATCGTAGAAAAATCAGAGTTAAACAAACTCCCTAATATTAAAAGCACCATTACAAACTCTAAAATCCGTATAGTTGAAATAGATGGCATAGACTTTTCCCCCTGTTGTGGTACTCACTTAAGACATACTGGAGAAATTGGACTTATTAAAATACGAAAAGTAGAAAATTATAAAGGTAATATTAGAGTAGAATTTGTATGTGGCAATCGAGCACTAAAGGATTATACTTGGAAAAATAATTATATTAAAAGTATAGCTAATTTATTGTCTTCTAAAGATAAGGATGTTCAAGATAAGATATTTAAATTATATAATCAAAAAGAAAAATTAGAAAAAGAAAATAGAACACTTAAAGAAGAGCTCTGTATGTATAAGGGAAATAAATTATTAGATAATGCAAAAAATGTCCATGGGATAAATTTTATCTATAGTAATTTTGAAGATTTTGAATTTAATGAAGTAAATAATATTGCATCTTATTTAATGGGTTTAAATAAAAATATAATTATTTTGGGCCTTTACAATAAAGAATATTCTCAATTTTTAATAGGAAGAAGTTCTGAAATAGATATAAATATGAAAAATATCTTTAAAAATATTTCTGAAAACTTAGATATAAAAGGTGGAGGTAACAATCAAGTTGTCCAAGGGAAATGTGAAACAGATAATTTAGATTTAGTTTTGAAAAGTTTTTATGAGAATATAATAGGGGAAATACAAAATTAGAATATTTCCCTTATTATATCTTGTTTAATCTTATTTACACCATCAAAATCTATAGAGGATTTATAAGATTCTTCTAGAATTTCATGATTTACCCTAGCTAAATTTAAGTTTTTTATGCCTTCTTCTATTAATAAATTATATATTTCATAATCTCTATTATTTTTGATTTTAAAGTCAAAATAATTGTTTAAGTTTATTTTTTTATGGAGAAATTCTGAAGCTTTTTTATTAGATGTAATACATATATCCAGTTCTTCTATTATTATGGATTCTATTTTTTCAGGAATAGTAGGATTGTGGTATATTTCCATATCATATCCCTCTATTTCTCCTATTTCCATTAGCCGTTTTAAGATGGTGGATTTTCCAGTGCCTATATCTCCTTCAATGCAATAAATATTATCTACATTTTCTAATATAGTGTGAGTATAGTCTACATAGCCCTTAGGAGTATTCGCACTAGAAAACATATGTCTTGTTTTAGACATACCTATTTCTCTATGATCTTTAGAAAATATTTCATCTATTAATCTAGTGGTTTCTTCATTTAACTTTATAAAATTCATTCCCCTTTTATTGTTTTCCAAAATTATATTATAAATATTTTTAGCTGATTTAAAATAACCATAAGCTCTACTATAGGCAATTTTATTATTTAACTTTGCCTCAATAATTTTTTCCTTATTCGTTGCCAATTTATCTGAATCTATAAAAGCACCTAAATCTATTAGTTTATCCTTTAATCCTGGATATACTGGATCTATTATATGGGGAGATGTGCCATCTACTATTGCTATTTTTAATTCATTAATAACTATTCCATCAATAGAATTAGGGTCTGATGGGCAGTGATGATACTCAATAGTATAACCTTCTTCTAAAGCTTTTTTACCTACTTCTTTCATAAGAGATGATTTTCCTCCACCAGGCATTCCTTTTAATATATATAGCACATTTCTATTATCACCTATTATATTATTATGAAAAGAGTAAAAACCCTCTGCGGTATTGCCTCCTGGAAACATTCTACGAACTTTTGTCATGTAAAAACCTCCTAATAAGATTATATATTATAATTTATTCCTTTGTAGTTATTATGTGCATTGAGATATTACTAAACACATTCATTATATCACCAAGATATTGATATTCTATTAATTTTTAAAATAAAATAACTATTTATGATAAAATATTTTTAAAATGAACCTTTCTATGTTTATTTACGTCTATAAGGTTGAAACCGGTTTTAATATAAGAATGAGAGGTGATGATGTGGATTGTGATGAATTTACTTCACTACTAAATAGCTACAAAAATTCAATCGAACGTTTTATTTATTATAAAATGCCAAATAAATATGATGCAGAAGATGTATTACAAGAAGTTCTAATAATTGGATACAAGTCCTTTGATAGTTTAAAATCTAAAGAAAAATTTAAATCTTGGATGCTCTCTATTGCAGCTAATGAGTGTAGGGATTATTATAGAAAGAAATTCAAAACACTTGAAATACCAGTGGATAATTTATACTACTACGAAAAATCTTATAGCAGATCTGGTATAACTGTTAAAGAGACAGTAGATTATACACTAGAAAAGCTACGTGATAAAGATAAGCAAATATTAACCATGTTTTATATAAAAGGTATGGATCAAAAAAGTATTGCTACAATGTTAGATATTCCAATTGGTACAGTAAAAAGTAGACTATATAAAGCTAGAGAAAACTTTAAAGAAATATATCCATATCCACCAGATATGAAAGGAGAATGTATAATGAAAAACTCAAAGTTTCCACAAATTATGCCAGAAGTTAATATAACTAAATCTGATTTGGAAGAATTTGAAGTAAAATGTGAACAAGATATAGGATTTTTCATCATTCCTCGTTTGGGTGAAGAAGTAAAATTTGCTACCTATGATTTTGATAAATACCCTACAATGAAGAAAACTAGTGAAACTACTGTGAAAGTTGTAGGAAAAGCTATTGTACATGGAATTGAATGTGTAGAAATAGAAGAAGAAGAGATCAATGAAGATGGAAATAAATACGGATTTACAATGTTTGAAAAGCTTACTGATACTCATTTACAAACAGTAGCAGCCATAGATAATTTTAAGGAAGTAAAAGAAATATCTACATTTTTAGATGATGATTTCCTTAGTTTTTGGGGATTTGGAGAAAATAATTGTGGCGAAGAACTACTTCAAAAAAGAAAAGGTATTATTGAATGCAATAAAAAAGGAGAACTGTATAAAAAGCCTATAGATACTCATAATTCTGATATAGTTGGTAGATACTCAGTTAAGATTGGTAACAAAGAGTATGATACCATTAGACAAATTTATTTCAATAGTCATAATGAATTAGTTGAAAATTATATCAATACTAAAGGCAAGATAGTACTTTTTAGACGCTTTAATAGATATGATTGGAGATACAAAAAAGGCTATGACAAACTTTGGACAGAGATGCTTCCACATTCTGATAGAATTATTTTAAATGGAGATACCTATGTGCATTGGTATAATTGTTTGCCAGAATATGTACTATAAATTTATTTACCATATATAGGCGACTAAAGGTCGCCTATATATCTATTCCGGAAAGCATAACAAAAAGCTCTACACAAGCTACATAAAATGTCGCAAAATAATACAACCATGAACGCTTTGTTTTATAAAGATATAAAAGAACAGCACCAACAATAATTGTACCAATTGTCCAAACTAAAACAGGCCAACGATAAAACTGAACACCTACTTCAGTTAGAATAACTATTAGCGGCATTGTAAAATAAGTTGCCTTAACAAGATCATTAAGTGGTCTTGTTAAAACAAACCATGTATGATTAAAAGCTTCCACATAATATATGGAAGCTTTTACTTACTGTTGTTGATTGTACTGAGGCTGTTCATTCTTAAAATATTTTACTCTATTTTCTAACATTGTATTAATCTAACAAATACTTAATCAATAAATTTGTGGTATTTATTATAGAATCAATATGAG
The DNA here is from genome assembly GCA_964564325.1 of uncultured Clostridiaceae bacterium. Lineage (GTDB taxonomy): Bacteria > Bacillota > Clostridia > Tissierellales > Tepidimicrobiaceae > JAAZMA01. The sequence goes on along the minus strand of CAZMBD010000003.1, from coordinate 24,628 downwards.
TTCTCTCATAATGATGAGAAGCATCTACAGCTGGTCCTAAAGAAGCAAAAGTTGCATCTTTTCCTTGTTGCATACATTGACTAGCATCTGAACTATAAAAATTATATATATCGACTACATAGTTTATATTATTTTTCTCTGCAATATCTACAAGTTTATTCCTAAATTCATAATCATATGGACTTTTTCTATCCTTAGCCACAATACTTACACTATATTCATTAGACTCTTGTCCTTCTCCTACAATACCTACATCTATTGCTATCATTTCCTTTGCCTTCTCAGGAATAATAGATACTCCATGACCTGTTTCTTCATAATTACTTATATAAAAATGTGTAGTATACTCTGGTGTTAAAGAATTCTCTTTAAAATATCTACATATTTCCAATACTATGGCAACTGCTAATTTATTATCTAAATATCTGGATTTTACAAAACCTGATTCTGTTATTTCAGTTCGAGTATCCATACATATATAATCCCCTACATTGATACCTAATTTCAAAACATCTTCCTTGTTTTTTACTTTCTCGTCAATTCTAACAAGCATATTGGTCTGATCTCTTTCTGCATTTGCCTTTTCCTGTCCATATAAATGAGTGGAGGCCATCTTCGGAATTATTGAACCCCTAATTTTTTTACCTTTTCTTGTTATTATGTAACAATTTTCTCCTTCTACAGCAGACCAACAACCTCCACCAATTCTAACATATTTTAATCTACCATCATTAGTTATTTCCTTCACCATTGCCCCCAAAGTATCAATATGAGCTGTTATTAGTACATGTTCATCGTCATTTTTTCCATCTAAAGTAGCAATTAAAGCTCCTTTCTTAGTTAAATTAGTAATTAGTCCTAATTTTTCAAAATCCTTTTGAACTTCTTCTATGGCATCTTTTGTATAACCAGTTGGACTAGGTATAGCCATATATTTTTTCATATTGTCTAAAAGCTTTTGTATATCTACGTCCATATTTTTTCCTCCTATATTCAATAATATTTTATCTAACTATTTAGAATTTTGTTATAAATATAAAAACACCTCTTATAAGAGGTGTTTTTATATTACTATAAATTCTACATGAGGTAAACTTTCCTGCAATTTTAATGAAAAGTTTGATTCCTTAGAATTATTATTATTTGGAGTAGTTCCTAAAATCATATGAGTAATATTATTATCTTTAGCAAAATTGATTATAGTTTGAATAACATCCTTAGACCTAAGCACAGTTAAATCTGCACCCGCTTTTTTGGATGCTCTAAATAAATACTCTAAAGCTTCTCCATCACTGGCATAATCTAAAAACTTCTCTTTTTCATTTACCACATGCACCACATATAATTTTCCATTCTTTGTTTTTGATAATCTAGAACCACTAGTTATAAGTCTTTCACAAGTTTTTTGTTGTGTAACACATACCATTACATTAGTCTTTTCCATTTGAAATCCCCCTTTAAAAGAGTGATGCCTATTACATTATATCATGAAATTTAAAAAATAGTATTAATCATTCTTTTTAATTTTAAAAGAATATTGTTTTTTTCTATAGACATGAAGAATAGGATAGCTTAGCTATCCTATTCTTCATCTGTTAACTCTTTTTCTCCCATTTCAACTAATCTTCTAGTCATAAGCCCACCTACAGGGCCTGCTGTAAATATATTGTCTACAGGATTAATTTCCTTATTATTTAAAAAAGTATCAGTTACTCCTAGTTCCCTTGCAATTTCCATTTTCATCTCATTTAATGCCTTAATAGCATTAGGATCTAAAGGCTTCTTTCCCATATTTTCACCCCTTATAATTTATTTATATTATTTATATTATCTATTTTATCTATAATTTTAGATAATAATTCAAGGGAAATTTAGGAATTTAGTTTTTTATTTTTCTTAAAATAATTTTATGTTTGCAAAATGTTGGAAGTTTACCACAATTTGGTGATCAAGAATAATTTTCCTTAAACAAAAAAAGCGACCTAAGTCGCTAATATTCAATGGCGGGAGTATGTGAGAATCGAACTCACCCAAGAGGCTCCTAACCCCTCGCGCTGGTTTTGAAGACCAGAGGGCACACCAGCACCCATCTACCCCCTTAATTTGTGGCACAAGTGATATTATACAATATTTCTTCATAAGTTTCAAGAAAAATTTAAAACTTTGTCGAATAAAATAATATTACCTTTTTAATCTACAGCTGCATTTTCCTTTTTGTTGTTGAAATAATAACCTTCCCCCCATTTTGTATGGATATATTCTGTGCTATTAGTGTCTTTTTCAATTTTTTCTCTAAGTCGCCTAATATGCACATCTACAGTCCTTAAATCTCCAAAATAATCATATCCCCAGACAGTTTCTAATAATTCTTCCCTTGTAAAAACCTTACCAGGATTAGATATCAATACATAAAATAAATCGAACTCTTTCCCTGTTAAATTTATAGATTCTCCTTTTATAGTTAGTTTTCTTCCTAATGTGTTTATTACAAAATCATCTATTTTAATAGTCTGATTATCTATTGAAGGTGCTTTCATATTTACTCTTCTAAGTATTGCCTTAATACGAGCTTTTAATTCTAAGATATTAAAAGGTTTTGTAATATAATCATCAGCACCAGATTCTAATGCTAATATTTTGGAAATATCTTCTTTTTTTTCAGTCACTATAACAATTGGAACTTGAGAATGTTTTCTAATGGTTTTACATAGATTTAGTCCATTTCCATCAGGCAATATAAGGTCTAAAATTACCAATTCATAGCCATCTTTTTTAATCTTTTCTACAGCTTCTTTAACAGAATTAGCTATTTCTACAGAATAATCTTCCTGTTCTAAACTATGTTTTAATCCTTTTGCAAATTCTCTATCCTTGTTAATTAAAATCATTTTAGTTTCCATTTTATCACTCCACAACAAAAAGAAATTAAATACAGCTTTTTATTTTATAAGCGATCTTATATCTCCATCTCTTTTTGTTATTTTTTCTTGATCGAAATACTCTAACAGTCCTAAAGCTACCTTTCTATTGGTATTTAATACATCTCTATATTCTGCAACAGTTATGCTACTATTTTTATTTAAATAATCGATTAAAATGTTCTGAGCTTCTTCATAAGAAGATTTATGCAAACATATCTCAGAATTTAACTGAATTATGTCCTCATTACTAATTAAAGCATTTAATACTTGCTCTACTTGGTTTTTATCATATTTTAACTCTTGATAAATATCTTCTTTTTTAGGTGGCATAAAATTATTAGAGATATATAGATGAATTAATTCTTCTTTTATTTCCAATTGAGTATCATTATATTTTATTTCAAACCCCTTAATATGGACTTTCTCCATGTTTTTATCTATATAATTCATTTCTACCAATAATTCAATAAATCTATCTCCAACCCTCGGATTGGCATTTCCTAAAAATTTACTACGAATTTCCTCTTTTGACATTCCCGACTTAAGAGGATATTTTTTATGAAATTCTTCTAATTCTTTTAAAATATCTTCCTTTAAAGAATTAAAATAATCAATATGAATTACGTAAACTTCTTTTGTTAAATTAAAGAGTACAAGCTTGTCTTTATTTGCTAAAGCCTCTATATCTTTTCTAACATTTTCCTCTAGTATCGCAGTCATAGTTGCTATTTCTTTTATAGTAGGAAATTTTTTACTATTGTCTAATATTATTCTCTCAATAATATCTATAGATTCCCCTTCTTCTTTTATTTTTAATTCTTCTATGGCTTTTTCATCAAATCGTTTTTTCTTATTTGGATTTGGTTCTAATACTTTTCCACCACCTATTGTATACATAGGTGAATAAAATCTTAATATAAATCTGTCTCCCCTCTTAGCTACTGTTTCTTCTTCTAAACGTAATTGAGCATAGGCTTCTTCTCCTGGATTTATAACATCTCGATCTAGTAAGATTATACGGCAAAGAACTTCTTTAGATCCAATATACAGTCTCAATCTAGTTCTATTTTCTATGGACCTATCCATATCTTCAATTAGTTTAACCTTTGCATCTAACATCATAGTCTTTTTCATAGAGTCTATAGGGGCTACTACATCACCTCTTTCAATTTCAGATTTTTTTATACCTGAAATATTTATAGCAACTCTTTGTCCTGCATAGGCAATAGAAACATCTTCATCATGAACTTGTAAAGACCTAATTCTACCAATATTCTCCCCAGGGAAAATTTGTATCTCATCTCCCACATTAAATTTTCCAGAAAGAAGTGTGCCTGTTACTATTGTCCCAAAACCTGCTATGGAAAAAACTCTATCTACAGGAAGTCTTGGCATATCATCTACATCTCTCATCTCCACTTCCTGTGCTAACTCATCTATTAATTTTGTTATTTCTTCTATACCATTTCTTGTAACAGAAGATACAGGAATTATCGGAGCATTCTCTAAAAAGCTCCCCTTAACTGATTCTCTAATATCTTCTTCTACTAATTCTATCCACTCTTTTTCTACTAAATCTGCCTTAGTCATTACTATAAATCCCTTATCTATCCCCAATAAATCTAATATAGCCAAATGTTCACTGGTCTGAGGCATTACTCCTTCATCTGCTGCAATAACTAACAATACTATATCTATGCCCATAACTCCAGCCAACATATTTTTAATAAACTTTTCATGACCAGGTACATCTATAATTCCTGCTCTTTTGCCACTAGGAAGATCAAAATAAGTAAAACCTAGTTCAATAGATATACCCCTTTTTTGTTCCTCTTTTAATCTATCTGTATCCCTATTAGTCAAAGCTCTAATTAATGTGGTTTTCCCATGGTCTATATGTCCCGCAGTACCAACTATTACATGCTTCATTTAATGCACTCCTTTTACCTCTTTTAATCCATAAATAATTCCCGCTACTATTGTATCAAACTCATCTTCAGCTACAGTTCTTAAATCTATATAGATATTGTCCTTATACACTCTTGTAATTATTGGAACTTCGCAATTTCTCAAATATTTTTCAAATTCAGCTACACTTATTTTTCCAAATCCTATCTTTATACATTTAGTATCTAATTTTTCTAATGGAAGAGAACCTCCACCTACTTCTGAATAATCGTCTACAATTTCTACTTGCATATCTTCACATTCTATATTCTCTATAATTAGATTATATAATATTTTTGCTTTATTTTCCAATTTAGCCTTTTCCATAGTTAACATTCTTAGTGTAGGTATTTTTTCTATAGCTTCTTTTTCATCTAGATAAAGTCTAAAAGTAGCCTCTAATGCCGATATTGTAAATTTGTCAATTCGAAAAGCTCTAGTTAATGGGTTTTTTTTCATAGCATCTATATATTTTTTCTTCCCTACAATAATTCCAGCCTGAGGTCCCCCCAATAACTTATCCCCACTAAAAGTTACTACATCTACGCCATTTTTAATAGAATCTTGAACTGTAGGTTCATATTCTAATCCGTATTTGGACAAATCTATTAAAACTCCACTACCTAAATCTTCTATTAGAGGGATATTGTATTTTTTACTTAATTTAGATAGTTCTTCTCCCGATACTTGAGAGGTAAAACCTAATATTCTATAATTACTAGTATGAACCTTTAATAAAGCACTAGTTTCTTCTGTTATGGCATTTTCATAGTCCCAAATATGAGTTTTATTAGTGGTTCCTACAGAAATTAGATTAGCCCCACTTTGCTCCATTACATCTGGAATTCTAAAAGAACCACCTATTTCTATTAATTCTCCCCTTGAAACTATGACTTCCTGATTTTTAGCCATAGTACTTAATACTAGCATTACTGCTGCTGCATTATTATTTACTACCATGGCAGATTCTCCACCAGTAATTTCTGTTATTATATCTTCTAAATGACTATATCTTTCTCCTCTTTCTCCCTTTTCTAAATCATATTCTAAATTAGAATAATTTGTAGCTATTTCTACTATATTTTCCATTACCTCATGTCCTATTACAGAACGACCTATATTAGTATGAATAACTACTCCTGTGCCATTTACAACCTTTTTTAATTTATATGAACTCTTACTATTTGCCCTAGTTTTTATCAATTTAGGTAAAGAAGATATTTTGTTTTTTATTTCACTTTCGTTTAAACGATTATTTTTAATTTCTTGTCTTAGTATGTCTATTTCTTCTCTAATAGAATCTACTACTAAAATTCTTGGCATTTTTCCTAATAGTTCTTGTATATTTTTATCTTCTAACAATTCATCTACCTTGGGAATTAAAGAAAATAAATTTTTGTTTTCACCCATATAATCCCTCACTTTATATTTATTCAACTATTAAATAATATTCTTCTTTTTCTACTACTTCTCCTATTATGGCACATTCTGTTGGTCCTTTTTTTAATTCTTCTAATAATGTTTCTGCATTTTCTTTGGGTATAGATATTAATAATCCTCCAGATGTTTGAGGATCAAATAATGCATCTTCCATTTCTTCAGGGACTTCATCTCTAATTACAATATTGTCTCCTATATATCCACGATTTGCATAGGCTCCTGCAGGTACTAAACCCATTTGTGCATACTCTAAAGTATTGTGCACTAAAGGCACTTTTTTGTGATCTATTTTAATAGAAACTCCACTACCTTCGGCCATTTCTAAAGCATGACCTAGTAGTCCAAATCCAGTTATATCTGTTACGGAATTAGCCTCAATTTTATCCAAAGCTTCTTTGCCATATTTGTTTAATGTAGACATTAAATGTACAGCTTCATCATATGATTTTTTATCTGCTAATCCACCTTTTATTGCAGTATTAATAATTCCCAATCCTATTGGCTTAGTCAAAACAAGCAAATCTCCAGGCTTTGCATTACTATTGGTTAAAACCTTATCTGGATGAACAAATCCAGCCACAGACAAACCATATTTAGGTTCATCATCTTCTACAGTATGACCACCTACTAATATGGCACCTGCTTCCATTACCTTGTCGTGACCTCCTTTAAGGATTTCTACTAATACATTTGGGTTTAAACAATTTGGAAAACAAACTATATTCATAGCTAATTTAGGTTCTCCACCCATGGCATATACATCTGATAAAGAATTAGCTGCTGCTATTTGTCCAAAGGTATAGGGGTCATCTACTACTGGAGTAAAAAAATCCAATGTTTGAATTAAAGCTAAATCATCATTAATTTTATATACAGCTGCATCATCAGAAGTTTCCAATCCTACAATTAAATTTTTATCAAAAGTTTTTGGTAATTGGCACAGTACCTGTGCCAGGACATCAGGTCCAATTTTTGCTGCTCAGCCAGAGCTTTTAGTCAATTCTGTCAATCTCTTTTCCATGTATATCCTCCTTATCTAACTGTAATTAAATCCTTAATACTTTCAAATTTCTTATCTCCAATACCAGATACATTTTTAATATCTTCTATAGTTTTAAAAGGATTTTGCTCTCTATACTCTATTATTCTTCCAGCTAAAACCTCTCCTATACCAGGTAAAGACATTAACTCTTCTTTGGTACATGTGTTTATATTTATCTGGCCATTGTTATTAACATCATTAGACATTCCTACTGAACTTGCCTCAATAGGAACTTCATCTTCGCCAATTTTAGGAATATATATCTTCTCTTCATCTATTAATTTTTTGGCAAGATTTATCCTATCCATATCTGCATCTTTCTTTAATCCACCTGCTAGCTCTACAGCATCTGTAACTCTAGAACCTAATTCTAATTCTACTAAACCCGGTTTATAAACTTCTCCACTAATATGAACCATAATAATTTGATCTTCCTCTACCTCTTCATCGGATTCTATTTCCATTAATAAATCCTCAGGATCTATACCAGTTTCCATATTATCCCCATTGGATTTTGCAATATCTTTTTTTATAAACCCAAATAAGGATATTACAATTATAACAAGTATTAAAGATATTATAACCAATTGTTCTTTTTTTGTAAAATAGTTCATAAAATAATCACCTTCTCTAAAATTTAATTATATATTATTATTCAACTTTTTTCTCTATTTTCCTTCTTTCATAAAAAAATTTCTATAGATATATTAAAAAATCAAGCTTTTTCTGATATAATAAGTATAAACCCAATACATCAGACAAAGGGGGAATTTTTTTGAAAAGATGTGCTTTAATTTTATCATTTTTATTACTCATTACATATAGCATATCCTTTGCCGATGATCTAAATCTTGTTGGAGAAGGTGCTATTCTCATAGATGGAGAAACTGGTCAAATCCTCTATGAAAAAAATTCACATAAACAATTTTATCCTGCTAGCACCACTAAGATAATGACAGCAATACTCGCCATAGAAAATGGCAATATGGAGGATATAGTAACCATAGATGAGGAAATAGTATATCTTACTGATGGTAGCCATATAGCATTAGAACCTGGAGAGGAACTTAAATTTGAAGATTTATTAAATGCATTATTAATTGAATCTGCCAATGATGCTGCATTAGCCATTGCAAAACATATCTCTGGTAGTATTGATGGGTTTGTCCAAATGATGAATGACAAGGCTAAAGAAATAAGTGCATTAAATACGAATTTCACAAATCCAAATGGTCTCCCAGATGAAAACCATGTAACTACAGCTTATGATTTAAGTTTAATGGCCAAATATGCTATGGGAATAGAAGAGTTTAGAAATATAGTAAAAAATTATACCTATGAAATTCCAATAACAAATAAAAAAGATGAAATAAGATACTTAAAATCTCATAATAAATTATTATATAGTAATAAAAAAATTGATGTAGATGGAAAATGGGTTCCTATTAAATATGAAGGAGTAAATGGAATAAAAACTGGTTATACTCAAGCCGCTAAATCTTGTTTGGTTACTTCTGCAAAAAGAAATAATCAAGAACTTATAGCAGTAGTATTAAAATCTGAAGGTTATGATTTATATTCTGATATACATAAGCTTTTAAACTATGGATTTGATAATTTTGAAAAAGTAATTATTTCAAATAAAAATCAGTTTGTAGATAATATCCCTTTAACAGATGGTGTATATCCACTAGTAGCAGGAATTACAAATGAAGATTTAATTCTAAGTATACCTAAGGGCAGTAAAGATAAAATAGAGAAGAAAATTCATATAAATGAAGAAATACATGCCCCTATAAAAAAAGGTCAATCATTAGGTACAATTGAATATTATTTGGAAGGAAAGCTTTTATGCCAAACTGATATAGTATCTACCTTGAACGTAGATAAAACCCCTGTTGAAACAACAGCAGATACTATTAAATCTAAATGGTTTCTACTATTGGTAATCGGAATAATAGCTACTATAATTCTACTAAGAATCATAGCAATTAATAAACGCAAACAGAGGCGAAAAAGACGAAGTTCTCTATATGGGGTTAAAAGTCAAAATTAAAACCTTGCCTAGGCAAGGTTTTATATTATATAACAGCTATAGCTTCTATTTCAATGTTTCCATCTTTAGGTAATTTAGCAACTTCCACTAAAGATCTGGCTGGTTTGTGATCTCCAAAAAAGTCCTCATAAACTTCATTTATTAATGGAAACTCAGCCATATTTCTTATGTAGACATTTACCTTTACAATGTCCTTAATTGTGGCTCCACTTTCTTCTAATATAGCTTCAACATTTTTTAAACTTTGCAATGTTTCTTTTTTAATGTCGTCTTTTAATAATTCACCCGTTTCAGGTATTATTGGAAGTTGACCAGAAGTAAAAATTAAACTACCTACTTCAACTTTAATACCTTGAGAATAAGGACCTACAGCTTGAGGTGCTTTACTAGTTGCTATTTGTTCAATTTTCATTTTAAATCCTCCTCTTTTAATTTAAATATTTAAATTATCTATATCTAATTCTTCCCCATCAGCCCACAATTTTTCCAAATTATAAAATTCTCTATCTTCTTTATGAAATACATGGACAATAATATCTCCAAAATCTAATAATATCCATCTTGCAGACTGATGTCCTTCCTTACCTAAAATTTCATACCCTGCCTCTAGCATTTTCTCTTCTGCTGTATCTGCTATTGTAGTAGTTTGAATAGTAGAATTTCCAGATGCAATAATAAAATAATCACTAACAGTAGTAAGACCTTTAATATCTAATACTTTTACATCAAAAGCTCCTTTGTCTAAACAAGCTTTTGTAATAATACTAATTCTCTTATCTATTTCTTTCACTAAATTACCTCCTGAATTTAATTTGTTTCCGTTTCATCCCCTTCTATATTTGTAACGGCTCTATGATCTGAAAACATAGTTTTAACTAAAGTTTCACTTGCCTCTTTATCTAGAATAAAATAAGATATTCCTCCAATATATTCCCCATCTCCTGGTAAAGTTGCCATCTCCATTTTTTCAGTATTAAAACTCTTAGCCTTCATAGCAAATTTTAACAGAGTATCCATAGGAATATTAGTATCTACATTTTTATAATAAGATTGCATCATTTGAGGAATTTTAGGAATGTTCTGGGGCCTTAAAACCTTTTCTATAGCTGCTCCCACAAACTGTTGCTGTGCTTTTATTCTACCTAAATCTCCTTCTGGATAACCAGGTTTCCCACCTTTATTTCCTTTTCTAAATCTTAAAAATTGAATAGCCTGATCTCCATCTAGAGTTTGATAACCTTTAGATAAATTAATATATAGTGGAGGGTCTGCATATGGGTCTGAATATTCCATATCTATAGGCACATTTACTTCTACTCCATGTACCAATTCCACAAATTCTTTTACAATATTATAATCCACCCTAACATAGTATTCTACATCTACACCTAATAAATCCTTAACTGCTTTCATAGAAAGTTCTGGTCCCCCATAAGCATGGGCATGAGTGATTTTTTCTTCATTTTTCCTTCCTCTTATATAGCATCTTGTATCTCTAGGTATAGAAAGTATAGATATTTCTCCAGTTGATTTATCAGCTTTGCATAACATCATAGTATCTGTCCTGGTTCCTTTGCTTTTCATTACATCCTTTGCATCTATTCCTAATAATAAAAAGGTAATATCATCATTATCATCTACTAATCTATCTATAAAATTTTCCTTATAAGTTTCTTCTCCACTTTCTGAAACATTAAGTACATTTTTATAAACATAGCCACCCCATAATAATGAAAAAACAGCAATTGAAATAAAAAAAGTTTTGAAAAACGTCTTTTTCACGGGTCTCACTCCATATCTTTTAGAATTATTAAACGATTCCTTGCTTTTATTGTATCTAGATGCAATAAGTTTTTCTTTTCAATTACAAATTGAATATTTTTATTTAATGCTAATATTATAGATTCATCTAAATTTTCATAGGCTAATTTTCTCATTTCTTCTACCCCTTGAAAATTTCGACTAGGTTCTATAAGATCTGCAATAAAAACTATTTTTTCTAATAAAGTCATTTCTTCCCGTCCTGTAGTATGATAACGAATTGCATTTAATATATTTGGATTAGAAATATTGTATTTCGATTTTGCTATAGCCACACCTAGTGGTCCATGAGCTAAAGCTGTGTTTTTTTTCATAACATTATCTAAAATTATATCAAATTCATCTACCATTTTCAATATTTTTATCTTATCCTGAAATTTGCCACAATCATGTAGAAGTCCTGCTATTTTAGCTTCTTCTATAGAACAATTATATAATTTTGCCAATTCTATACTAGTATTCATAACATTTATAGAATGACTATATCTTTCTGTTCCTATATCTTTTTTTAACTCTTCATATATCCAAGCTTCAATCATTATTATTCCCCCTATATAATCCATACTTTTCTATATATATTTCCACTGATTCTGGTACTAAATATTTTATAGATTTATTTAAACTAACTCTTTCTCTAATATCTGTAGAGGAAATATCTATCATTGGAAATTCCAATATTTGAATAGTATTAGAAGAAATATTGTTTAGCTCTTTTATCCTTTCTTCTAATTTATTATTATTTTGATTTGGCCGTTTTGCTACTATAAATTTACATAAATTCAATAATTCCTTATAATCTTTCCATTTGTGAAAATTATATAAAGAATCTGAGCCCATGATAAAATAATATTCTGTATCTTCATTTTTAGACATTAGATATTTAATAGTATCAATTGTATATGTAATGCCTTCCCTTTCTATTTCTAATGGAGATATTGAAAAATAAGGATTTGAATTAATAGAAAGTAATACCATTTTATACCTATGATTATCAGATGTTATCCCATTTTTTATTTTATGTGCTGGCATACCTGTAGGAATAAATATAATTTTATCTAAGTTAAAATTAATTCTAGAATTTTCTGCAATAATTAAATGCCCATTATGTATAGGATCAAATGTCCCACCCATAATGCCTATTTTATTTTTCATAATAATATCCCTCCACCTTAAATATTAATATAAACTTCAGAAATCATAATTCCTGAAGTTTATATTATGTGAATTATTCAGGTAATTGAATTTTTTTATTCTCTACAGATTCCCTATACAATACAAATTTATGGCCTATGCTTTGAACAAATTCCGCATCTAATTCTACTGCCAATTCATTGGCTATATCTTTTGCCTCTAATAAATTATTGTTTAATACCTTTACCTTGATTAATTCCCTTGCTTCTAAGGCTTCATCTATTTGTTTAATAAAATTATTTGTAATCCCATTTTTACCTACTTGAAAAATAGGATCTATATTATTCGCTAATCCTTTTAAATAAGATCTTTGTTTTCCTGTTAACAATTTATACACTCCTCAATTTTAATCAAAATATTCAAATTCATATTCTAGAATAAATACTGTATCACCTTCCTGAACTCCTAGTTTCTTTAATTCTTCCACAATTCCCTTACCTCTCATTATATTTTGAAAATATCTTAGAGAATCATAATCATCAAAATTTGTAGAATAAACTAGTGATTCTATAAAAGGTCCTTCTACTATATATTTTCCATTCTCTTTCTTTACAGTGAAATCTTCTCCTATAGGTTCGTCTATAGTAATATCCATTTGCTCATCAAAAGTTTCATATTCTATCTCTATAGTGGATAAAACTTCCCATATTCCAAATTTCAATTTATTTATTCCTTCTTTAGTAGCAGCAGAAATAGGATATATTTTATATCCCTTAGGTTCAAACTCTCCTTGTATTTTTATCAACCATTCTTCTGCCTGAGGTAAATCCATTTTATTAGCTACTATTATTTGAGGTTTTTCAGATAATTTTGGATTGTATTTAACTAATTCCTCATTTATCTTATGAAAATCCTCTATTGGGTTTCGCCCTTCAATACCAGATGCATCTAATACATGAACTAAAACTCTAGTTCTTTCTACATGTCTTAAAAAATCATGACCTAAACCTACACCTTCATGAGCACCCTCAATTAATCCTGGAATATCTGCAATAACAAAAGATTGGCCTTCATCAATTTTTACTACTCCTAAATTTGGTTTTAAAGTGGTGAAATGATAATTAGCGATTTTAGGTTTTGCTTCAGAAACTATGGAAAGTATAGTAGATTTTCCTACATTGGGAAAACCAACTAATCCTACATCTGCCAATAATTTTAGTTCAAATATAATTTCTCGCTCTTCTCCTGAACTGCCAGGCTCAGCAAATCTAGGAGCTTGTCTAGTAGGGGTAGCAAATTTAGCATTTCCTCTCCCACCTTTTCCACCTTTTGCAATTACAAATTCTTGATTATGTTCTTTCATGTCTATAATTACTTTATTTGTATTTGCATCTTTTACCAATGTACCTACAGGAAGTTTTAAAATTAAATCCTTTCCATCTTTTCCAAATTGTCTTTTAGTTTTACCGTTTTCCCCATTTTCTGCTTTATAATGTCGTTTATATCTAAAATCCATTAGAGTTCTAATTCCCTCATCTGCTACAAGTATAATACTTCCACCATTTCCCCCATCTCCTCCAAAAGGGCCTCCTGCTGGTTCATACTTTTCTCTCCTAAAAGCTACTGCTCCATCTCCACCTTTACCTGCCTTTAAATTTATTTTCGCTATATCTACAAACATACTATCACCTTTTTTAATTATTCAGTAATTTTATTATATCAGTGTATCCATGACTGTCAATCATTATACTTAATAAGGCAGAGGATCTTATCCCCTACAACCCCTACTTTTATGTATAGAAAAAGCTTTTTCTATACATAAAAAGAAAGCTTACCAAATAGGTAAGCTTATAGTCTATGCTAATTCTTCAGAAGGATAAACAGATACTTGTTTTCTATCTTTACCCTTTCTTTCAAATTTTACTACACCATCTACTTTCGCAAATAATGTATCATCTCCACCTTTGCCTACATTTTGGCCAGGGTGGATTTTAGTGCCTCTTTGGCGAACTAAAATATTACCCGCCAATACATATTGGCCATCTCCTCTTTTTACGCCTAGTCTTTTAGCTCTACTATCTCTACCGTTTCTAGAGCTACCTACTCCCTTTTTAGATGCAAATAATTGCAAATTTAATTTTATCATTCTCTACACCTCCCTATATCTGAGAGTCACATATTTTGGATATATCTCTATTATAGATTCAATTCCTACTTCTAAAGTTTTAAGAATAATTTCTACTTCACTTTTAGTTACCTCATCTAAATTACTAGGTATATTGACATCCAATACTGCATTTTCAGCATCAATATAAAAATCTATATCATCTTCACAAATACCAATCACCTCTACTAAGGCTCTCAATGCAGTTTGTGACAATACTGATACAGCTGCACATACTATATCTTTGCCTTTTTCTTCATAGCCTGAATGTCCATAAATTCTATATCTAGTAATATTACCTTTATTGTCTTTATAAAATTCTGCAACAGTCATAATACTATACAAGTATTTTGTCAACTTTTACCTTTGTATAAGGCTGACGATGACCTTGTTTTCTTTTGTAATTTTTCTTTGGTTTATACTTAAACACAATTACTTTTTTAGCTTTTCCTTGTTCCAATACAGTTCCTTCTACTGTTGCACCTTCAACATATGGTTTCCCAACTGTTAAATCGCCATCATTTGCAACAAATAATACTTTTGAGAAATCTATTTTGTCTCCTTCTTCAGCTTTAATCTTTTCTACAAATATAGTATCTCCTTCTTGAACTTTGTATTGTTTTCCACCTGTTTCAATTACAGCATACATTATTGTATTGCACCTCCTCTAACCAGTCTCGCCAATATTAGGTGACTATGCTTTAAAACCCATACTGAGCGGCTACTTACAAACAAAAATTTTACCAGATAAATCTCTATTTGTCAATACTTATCCCAAAAAAATTCTACCATTTCCCTGGCAATATGGGCATTTCTCAGCAAACTTATATTTAAGACTATTTCCAGTCTTTTTTCTAGTAATTTCTACTAAGCCTAAACTGGTCATTCCTATTATATTTGCCTTATTTCTATCAAAACTTAAATTTTTATCAAATTCTTTTAATAAAAATTCCACATCTTTTTTATACTTCATATCAATAAAATCAATTATAATAATTCCACCAATATCTCTAAGTCTAATTTGAATAGCTATTTCCTCTGCTGCCTCCAAATTAGTCTTAAGTACTGTATCCTCCAAATTTTTCCCGCCTATATATTTGCCAGTATTTACATCTACAGCAACTAAAGCCTCTGTTTCATCTATAACTATATATCCACCACTTTTAAGACACACTTTTCTACTTATGGCATTCTGAATTTCATTTCTAATGTTCTTTTGGTAGTCTATATTAAAATCTTCATCATAATATAATCTATCCTTTAATCCAAATTGGAAATTATCTTCTAAGGATAAAATTTCTCTATATTTATCCTTATTATTGATAATTATTTTTTGACTTTCACAATTAAAAGCATCTCTTATTATTTGATGGACTAAACCCATTTCTCTATAGATTAATTTAGGACAAGGAAGAAAATTCCTTTCCCTTTCAAGCTTATTATATAAATTCATCAAAACATGGTATTCTTCTTCCAAAATTTCTTTTTCTACATCTAAAGATCTAGTCCTAAATATCATTCCAATATTATCTATTTGTATTTCCCTACCTATTTCTTTTAACCTTTTTATTTCTTTTTCATCCTCAATTTTTCTAGAGATATTTATAGATCTAGAAAAAGGTGTTAAAACAATATATCTTCCAGGAAGAGTAATATGGGTGGTAATCTTGGCACCTTTATTTCCTAATGGGGCCTTTAATACTTGAACTATTATTTCTTCTCCATTTTTAACTATATCTCCTATTTTCACTTTTTCCTTGCTATATAATAAATCTATTGGCAATGCATCCTTTACATACAAATAGGCATTTTTGCCCTCACCTATATCTACAAAAGCTGCTTCCATTCCTGGTAGTATATTCACTACTCTCCCTCTATAAATATTCCCTACTATTTTTTTACTATCTTCTTTATTGGTATAAAATTCTACTAATCTATTATTTTCAACTATTCCTACCCTTTCTACTCCCTTGTTTATATCAATAAAAATATAATCCATATTATCTCCCCTTAAAATATGGCAAACAAAACGTCCCAGTGCCATTCATGCCATTATATAGGTAATTGAATTTTATCATTGTCCTCTAAAAATAAATCTATTCTTTTAATCTCTACTGAATCTGAATCTATATTTAAATTAAATTCTTTATTCATAGCCTCTATTAAATCTGTAGGCTTTAAATTACCTCTATCTCCTGCCTTTAGTAGACAATTTAACTCCACAAATTGTACATTGTCCATTGTGCATTGTGAATTGATTATAATGTTTCCAATTAAAGGCCTTATGTTTTGTTCCTTCTCTATAATTTTTCCCTTTTTTCGCCTACTCCTTTTAATTATTATTTTATCTTGTTTTAACCATTCATCTATTAAGTCTTTTAATTCTAGTTCACCTTCTAATTCCTCAAATAAAAAACTTATTTCATAATGGCTCAATCCTACTAGAGAAGAAAGAGATTTTTCATCTTCTATATATTCTCCTTTTAGGATTCTAATTTCCTTTGGCAACTCCTCATTCATGTTTTTTATAAATTCTTCTACAGGAATTTCTTCTTCTAATTCTATATCCATATATTCTGAAATACTTTCAATTCCTAAAGCTAATGGATTGGCTATAGAAAATTTCGGCTGGGGATTAAAACCTTCTGTGTATTTTATAGGAATACCTGCTCTTCTAAAAGTTCTATTAAAAAGCCTCATTAAATCTAAATGAGATATATATTTTAAATAACTTTCCTTTGTAAATTTAACTCTCAACATTAGCATACACCACCTAAGTAGGATTTGTTTATTCCACATCCAGTACAACCTAATCTACAATCTCTAGTTAATTCTTCAGATTTTGCCTTTTCGTATTCTCTTATTAAATAATTTTTACTTACACCTATATCTATAAAATCCCAAGGGAAAACTTCTTCTATATCTCTTTCCCTTAGTGCATAGAAATCTCCATCAATTCCAACTTCATTAAAAGCTTCTATCCATAAATCATAATCAAAGTTTTCAGACCAACCATCAAATTTACAACCTTTTTCCCAAGCTCTTATTATTGCCCTAGATACTCTTCTATCTCCCCTCGCAATAACTGCTTCTAGATAACTTAATTTTGGATCATGATAGTTAAATGTAACTTTTTTATCCTTTATATTATTTCGAAGTAAATTAATTTTCCTATAAAATTCATCAATAGAATTTTGACCCACCCATTGAAATGGTGTAAAAGGCTTGGGAACAAAACAAGAAGCACTTAAAGTTATCTTTAAATTTCCACGTCTTTCTTCCTTAGGTTGAGAAAAGAATATATCTTTTACCTTATAACCTAATTCTTTAATTCCTAAAACATCTTCATCAGTTTCTGTAGGAAGGCCTATTATAAAATAGAGTTTTATAGTAGACCATCCTTCTTTAAATGCATAGCTTACTGCAGTAGTTAAATCCTCTTCTTCTATTCCCTTATTTATTACATCTCTAAGTCTTTGACTACCAGCTTCTGGTGCAAAGGTTAATCCAGTTTTTCTTACCTTCTCAATTTCTTTAAGTACATCTATACTAAAGGAGTCTAGCCTTAAAGAAGGTAAAGATACTCCTATTTTATCCTCTTCATATCTATTTATTAATTCTGAAATCAAAAACTCTAATTGAGAATAATCACAAGAGCTTAAAGAAGTTAAAGATATATTTTCATAACCTGTTTCATCTACTAATTTCTCTGCCAATTCAAATAATCTATCTGTTGTTTTCTCTCTAACTGGTCTATATATCATTCCAGCCTGACAAAATCTGCATCCCCTAGTACAACCTCTGAAAATTTCCAAAGGTATTCTATCGTGAACGGTTTCTATATAGGGAATTATTAACTTTTCTGGAAAATAAGCTTTGTCTAAATCCTTTATAATTCTCTTTTCTATAGTTTTTGGCACACCTTCCACATTTGGCACCATTTCCTTTATAGTATTATCTTCATTGTAATGAATATCATAAAATTTAGGAACATATATACCCTGAATATTACTTATTTCTTTTAAAAAATCATCTTTATTACCAGAACCTTTTTTAAACTCTCTATATTTTTCTAAAACTTCATAAAGTATTTCTTCTCCTTCTCCTATTACAAAAAAGTCTATTATATCTGCAATAGGCTCTGGATTATATGCACAAGGACCTCCTGCTATTACAAATGGATCTTCTTCTACTCTATCTTTCGAAAGTATAGGGATACCACTTAAGTCTAACATATTTATTATATTTGTATAACTCATTTCATATTGTAGAGTAAATCCTACAAAGTCAAAATTCTTTATAAGTTCCTTATTTTCTAAAGAAAATAGTGGTAACCCCTCTTTTCTCATTTCCTCTTCCATATCTACCCAAGGAGCAAATACTCTTTCACAAGCTATATATTCTTTTTCATTTAATAAATTATATAAAATATGAAGTCCTAAATGGGACATTCCTACTTCATATATATCTGGAAATGCAAAGGCAAATTTAATATCTACTTCATTTAAATCCTTTACAACAGAATTAACTTCCATACCAATATATCTAGCTGGTTTTATTACTCTTTTTAATATTTTATCAAATTTATCTATATCTATCATATCTATCACCTTTCATTTATCATTAAATATTATAATAACAGATTTTAAGTTTTTTTGATACAAAAAATTAAAACTGTCTAAGACAGTTTTAAAGTCTTTTATTAAATTTTACATAATTAGATGGGTTTACAGGAGTTCCATCTTCCCAAATTTCAAAATGTAAATATTTGTTTCCATCTTTATTTGTACCAAGATTTCCCAATTTTGTTCCTTGGGATACTTCATCTCCTACTTTAACATATACTTTAATTAAATATCCATATACGCTTGTAAACTTTTCATGCTTAATTGTAATATAATATCCTTTAGTACCTTTATCTTCAATAGATAATACTGTTCCATTATCTATGGCTACAGGCTCATTATCATCTCTAGGTATTATATCTACTCCATTATTAAATTTACTACTACCATCTAAATACTTTATTTCACCAAAGGGATTGTATATAGCACCTTCTATAGGTTCTATATATTTAGAACTATACCCATCAATATTTAATACAGATAAAGCCTTCTCTGGCAATTGCAATATTTTTTTACCATAATCTAATACTCGCTTTCCATCTTCTTTTATATTTACTTTATAGTTTAAACTATTATCAATTATTTCTATAATATTATTTGAAATACTATTATTTAATCTTTTTAATAATAATAATAGAATCAATATGGCTAGTACACAAATTATACGATTTAATTGTCTTTTATAATTTAAGCGCTTCTTAAATAAATTTAATATATTTTTAAAATTTCTATTATACCTTTTCCTTTTCATAAATTCACCCACCTTAATTACTATTATGATATTTATATTAGGTGGGTTTTATTCCTAATAATATGGATTTATAATTAATTCTAAATTATCTTCACTTAATGTAAACGAGTCCTTCAATCTTTCTGGTATTATAACCTCTTTTTCCTTTGTAATAAATATTGTATCTATATTCTCTAGACTTTTAATAAGCTTACTTCCTTCTTCTACTCCCATTACAAATAATGCGGTAGACAATGCATCACCATCAATAGATTTATCAGAAATTACACTTATGCCTGCGACTTCAGTTTTTGCTGGATACCCTGTTTTTACATCTATAATATGATGATATCTTTCCCCTTTATAGACAAAAAATCTTTCATAATCTCCAGAAGTAACTATGGAATTATCCTTAATATTTAATATTCCTATATAATTTCCCGTAATAGTAAAAGGATCCTGTATTCCTATTTTCCAATATTCTCCATTCGATTTTTCTCCTAGGGTATATATATTTCCGCCTAAATCAATTATAGCAGACTCTACGCCATCCCCTAAAAATATTCTCTTTACTTCATCAGCTGCATAACCTTTTACTATGCCCCCCAAATCTAATTTCATTCCTTTTTTATTTAAAAAAACTTGATTGTCTTCCATTAATATTAAATCATTATAATTTACTAAAGCCTTTTTTTCTTCAATTTCTTTAGATGAAGGAATACTTTCTCTTTCCTTTTCATCAGTACCAGTTATATTCCACAATTCTACTAATGGCCCTATGGTAGGTTCATAAGCACCATCTGAAATTTCTGCAAAATATTTTGCCTTTTGAATAACATAATATACATCTTCATTTACCTTAACAGGTTTTATTCCTGCATTTTTATTAATTAAGCTTACATCACTAGTTTCTATGGTAGCACTCATTTTATCTTCTATTTCTTTAAGTCTATCTATTGCCTTATCCATTGCCTTTTCATTTTGACCATCATATATTTTTAATGTTATAACTGTATCCATTAAAAACTCTGTTCTTGTTGAAATTTTCTGTTTACTACTAGTACAGCCTGTAATGATGGAGATTATCATTATGGATACTAGAATTAATATACTTATTTTCTTTGTTTTCATTTATAATATCTCCTTTTAAATATTTATAAAACCCTAACAAATGTTAGGGCTTTATATCTACTTAGCAGCTTCTAATGCCTTAGATACTAATTCTATCATAGTATTCTTTGTATTAGTAGCACCAGTAATTCCATCTAAATTAAGATTTTCAGTTCCATTATTATCTATTATTTGTTTTTGAACACCTTTTACTACATCAAAAGATTCTAAATAAGCATAATTTTCTACAGATTTTCTATCTCCAGATTTAATTTGTACTGGTTCAGTTTTATGCTTTCCATCACTTTCAGTAACAGGTTTCTTATCTTCATCAAATACTACCTTATTACCTTCCATATCTTCTTCTGCTAATTCATAATAATCTACACCTACTACTTGGCCATCTCTGATTACTAACTTAACTCCTGCTTTCCAACCATGAGAACCTTCAGCTGCTTCTTCAGTATATTCTCCATCCTTATATACTGCTTCGTATTTCTCTCCCTTTGATGCCTTTTCTAATAATTGCTTTACTACATCTTTAAAACTTTGCTTTGTATGAGTAGCACCTGTAACAGCATCAAAATCTACTTCATTTAAATCTTTCTTTTCATTAAATTGTTCATTAAGATTTTTAATTACCTCTAATCCTTCTGGATAATTGTAATTGGAACTGTCTTTCTCTTCTCCAGAATCAGCTAAAATTTCCATATACTCGAAATCAACTATTTCTCCATCTTTTACTTCCATTTTAGCCATTGGGTAATTTCCATGGTCACTAACTGGCATCTTTATTAAATAATTACCATCTTGCAAATCTCCAACTACTTCGCTGGATTTATCTCCTTCAGTATCTGTGTTTTTTGCACCACAGCCTGTAATTGATAAAGCAACTATGGACATTACCATCACTATTAATCCTAATCTTTTTTTCATAAATATCCCCCCAAATTTTCTTAATAATTAGGTAAGTAATTCATTTAACATTATATCGTAAACATATTAACGTTTCAACAATTGTTTAATTATTAACATGTTTTGAAGGGATATGTATTTGCCTATTTTATATTGTCTTTCATCCTAATAATAGGAATATTCGCTACCAATGCGGACATTGGCATATCATCACTATCTCTTTTCATTCTAGTCATTTTTATATCCAAATTTTCCTCATCTATTTCTGCATATTCCTCAATTACCCTAATCATATCTACCTTTACCATTTCCAAAAATTTTGGGGATAAATCCGATCTATCATGAACTAATACTAATTTTAATCTCTCTTTGGCAATATTTTTACTATCTTTATTTTTTTTACCAAAAATATTGAATAAATCCAAATTTATACCTCCTTTATTAACTAAATAATAGCTTTATTAATTTAGCAAATTTGCCTTCTCCATTGTCTAAATCTAAAAGTTCTACTTCTTCCCCTGTAATTCTTTTACAAATATTTCTAAAAGCTTTGGCAGACATAGGATTTTCTTCGGCAACAACTGGTTCGCCTTTGTTTGTAGAAATAACTATAGCTTCATCGTCGGGAACTACACCTAATAAATCTACTGCTAAAATATCTATAATATCTTCTACATTCATCATATTTCCTCTTTTAACCATATCTAGTCTAATTCTATTAACAATTACCTTAGGATTTTCAATACCTTTTGCCTCAAGTAATCCTATTACTCTATCTGCATCTCTAACTGCTGAAATCTCTGGAGTAGTTACTATGTATGCTTCATCAGCACCAGCTATTGAGTTTTTAAAGCCCTGCTCAATTCCTGCTGGGGAATCTATGATTATATAGTCAAATTCTTCTTTTAAATCATTGACTAATTCCAACATTTGTTCAGGATTTATTGCAGTCTTGTCCTTAGTTTGGGCAGCAGGTAAAAGAAATAATCCTTCATATCTTTTGTCTCTAATAAGCCCTTGTTTTAATCTACAAGTTTTTTCTACAACATCTACAATATCATATACTATTCTATTTTCTAGCCCCATTACTACATCTAAATTTCTAAGGCCTATATCAGTATCTACTACTACAACCTTATATCCTAGCATTGCTAAACCTGTCCCTATATTAGCAGTAGTAGTAGTTTTACCTACGCCACCTTTACCCGATGTAATAACTATTGCTTTCCCCATATTCTTGTCCTCCTCTTCATTGTTTTTTTGCTAAATAAGGTTCAATTACAACTTCTCCCTTATACACTCTAGCCACTTCTGGCATATCTGATTTTGCAAATTCTCCATCTGGTTTTCTAGCTATTATATCTCCAATTCTTAGCTGCGTTGGCTGTAGAATGTAAGCAGCTACATAGGCATTTTCATTGCCATTTGCTCCTGCATGGGCTACACCTCTTATTTTCCCTAAAATTATTATATTTCCCCATGCTTTTATTAAAGCTCCAGGATTTACATCTCCTATTATAACTATATTGCCCTCATATTCTACAACCTGTCCAGATCTTATGGTTGT
Organism: uncultured Clostridiaceae bacterium; assembly: GCA_964564325.1. GTDB lineage: Bacteria > Bacillota > Clostridia > Tissierellales > Tepidimicrobiaceae > JAAZMA01. The sequence goes on along the minus strand of CAZMBD010000003.1, from coordinate 1,159 downwards.
ATTAAAAAACTTAGTCATTCCCTCATCAATACCTGTATAAACCGATGGTTCATTTAAATAATCTGGTAATCCATTTTCATCTATATCTAGGCCATATTTGTTTTTTATCATATGTAAAAGCTTATCTACTTCTTCATCTTTTAGATTTTCACTTTTAATACCTAATATATTGGCCCCATCATAAAAATCCTTGTATTCATTTAGTTTTTTTTCAAATTCTTTTTTTATATCCTTAAAGTTCCCCCTTTTAATATATATATATATACCTTCATTGATCCCTTTAAAACTTACAAGTTCTTCTTTCAATGCTCTACCTCCATGGTCCCTATTATATATATTCTTTATATATATTTAAAATCCTTCTTACTCTATGAATTTTTCAAAAAATTTATGTATTTCAAAATTGAATTGGAAGGTGTTTACCTTGCCAATTCAATTTCAAAGGGCAATGCTTCCTTTTTATCCATACTATTAAAACCTAAATATTCAGCAATTATTTCTCTAGCTATAGGCCCTGCATATCCACCAGAACCACCCTGAAATAATACCACTGCAACAGCTATTTCTGGATCTTCATAGGGAGCAAAAGCTACAAACCAGGCATAATCGTCATAATAATCGCCTGTAGTAGGATTTATTACATGATTTTGAGCAGTACCTGTTTTCGTAGCAACAGTCACTGGAAAATCTTTAAATATAGATCTTGCAGTACCTTCAGTAGTAACTTTTTTCATACCTAATTTCACATGCTCTAAATTTTCATAATCATTTAATTCTATTCTTTCTGAATTTGCTTCTCTTTCCATAATAGTTTCAGAATTGTCAAAGCTTTTAATATTATCTACTGCTGCAACTTTATGCCTATATCCTCCATTAGAAAGTGTAGCAATATAATTTGCCATTTGGATTGGTGTATAGGAATTTTGACCTTGACCTATAGTTATATTTAAAGTATCTGTAATATTCCAACTAGCTTGATTAATATAGTCGAACTTTATTTTATCAGCTAAACCATTTCTTTGTTTATCACCTGGAAGAACTTTCTCTGGATAAAATCCCATTTCATCCAACTTTCTAATTACTTCTCCCCTAGACATTGGCTCTGGTTCCTCTACCCAACTAACAATTTCATCTATAATTTCTGCTATTTCATCATCAT
>CAZMBD010000002.1:0-62301 GCA_964564325.1 uncultured Clostridiaceae bacterium | reverse complement strand
TTAAAAGGCATATTGTTTATATTTTTATTATCTATGGTTTCCAGTGCTTTTGTTTCCAGTGCAACACAGTTTCTTATAGTTAATAGAGAAATTAATAGGATTGGCAGCTACTATACCAGCATAGGGACTATAGAGCCTATAGATGAGAATGAATATTATGTAAACGAAGCCCGAAATATAATCTATGAAGATTCAATGATAGATTATGAAGACAATAGAAGATTTTGCCAGGGAATTATAGAAGGACTTTATAATCCTGATATAAGGCAATATGAAGACTTTGCTGATTATGGAGATTACAATGTATTTGTAGGTGACTGTATATTTACTGCTGAAGTGAGCCAAGTATATAAAAATCTTAGTGCCAAAACTATCTATGATGGTTTGGGAATAAATTTTACTACTGTAAAAGAAAGGCTTGCAGGATTTCCTGATTATGCAAGGGAGGGTTTTCCATTTGGCCTAGGGGCTACGGCTGTTTCCTTAAAGACTGGAGAAAAAATTGAATATATTAATAATGATGTAATTGATGATTTGTTAACTCTTGAGCCAGGAAGGACTTATTTATTCAGAGGCTATATGGATTATAGCATTGCCAAAAACAGTGCATTTATCAAACCTCTTTATGAAAATGGCCCCTTATATGAAGAAGTAGATGAAAATGGCAGTATTGACTGGGATAACCCAAAATGGAAGAAATTAAAGGAAGATATAGATGTATTAAATGAAAATATTCAATCCTATACTATTTGTACAACAAAAGATATGATGACTATGCCTATTACCCAAAATAGTATGAAAAACTACTATTTAAAAGATGGAAGATGGATAAATAAGGATGATAATATAGAAAGAAATCATGTATGTGTTATAAATGAAGATCTTGCAAATCTTCGTAATGTCAATATAGGAGACAAGTTGGAAATACAAATGAGAAATACTGAAAAAGGCTATGGTTACTTAGCAACAGCCAAGGATATAAAAGAATGGAAAACATACAATACTAGCCAACCTGTATCTTATGAGGTAGTAGGAATTTTTGCTTTGCATAATGCCCAGAGAATGGACACTAGGGGTAGGGAAATATTTATACCCGATAGCACATTGCCAGAAGAATTTGGCTATTACTATGAACAGGGTATGGATGAGCCTGATTATAATTCCTATTTCTATAGTTTTACACTAAAAAGTAGCGAAGACGAGGATGCGTTTATTAAAAAATATGAAAAAGAATTAGAAGAATTGGGATATAGATTATATTTTATAGAAAATAATTCAGAGGGATTTTGGAATTCAGCAAAACCAATACAGCGGTCGGTATTAATCAGTTTTGTTTTATTTACCATAATCTTATTATTAGTACAAGTTTTTGTAATAAACTTTTATGTAGATGGCCATAAGCTAAACTATGCAATAGAAAGGGCCCTGGGGATTCCCGCTAAAACTAGTGTATCCCATTTAGTATTGCCTATTATAATTTATGGAAGTATAGCATCTATTATAGGTGGTTTTTTAGGGTATAAAAATGCTTTAAATAAATCTGGTGAATTATTGAAGGACCTAGCAGAAATTTCCCAGACTACTATAAGTGTTAGCTTAGATAAAAGTTATTTTTTCCTACTTGTCTTGGGAACAATTTTCTCTCTCCTAGCTATAATTACTATAAAAGTCAGCCAGCTTAAAAGATTATCCATTATAGAATTAATAAATAGTCATAGTACAAGAGGGAAGAAAAGGAAAGAAGAAGAAAATGTTAAAGAAGATAAAAAGTTAGATTTTGAATCTTTAACAAAAGCAGACTATAGCAGTGAAAACTTATTAATAAATGGGAGTAGAGATACCTTAATAAGATATTCTGTAAATAATGCTTTTCGGTCAAAAGTTTCCTCTATACTTATTCTAATTTTAGCTGGAACATTTGTTTTTTCTCTATTATGGATGAATTATTCAATATTAAGAAACAAGGATTTGATTGGCCATGCTTATAATGAAATTATAATAAGAGGAAATATTATAACGGATAAAGATAGAAAAGCTACGGGAACCTTTAAAGGAGATATTTCAGGTACCCATATTAATAATTTGCTAGAAACAGGATTAGTGAAAGATTATACATCCCTGGCAAGTATGAGCTATAAAGATATGTATATAGATAGAGGTGGTATAGTAGAAAAATATGAAAGGGAGGAAAAAGGCATAGCCTATGAAAAATTCCTCAATAAAGAGCCTGTATTTAATATTAGGGCTAGCAACAAACTATATAATAGGGAAAGTGGGATGAATCTTACAAATTTAAACTTTTTAGATGGATATAGCCTAGAAGATTTTTATAAAAATTATAAAGCAGACTATAGTGATAGGACGAATCCTATAGTAGTAGATGACAAAGGAAATGAGGAAATACCCATATTAGCATCAGAAAAGGCTTTAGAAGAATATGAATTGAGCCTAGGTGATAAAATTATATTAGAAGAAAAAGATAGGGAAAATTTAAAAGTTTATGCAACTATAGTAGGCACTTTCTCTAGCTTAGATATAAATGAAATAAATGAATGGCTAAAGCAATATGCTACAATCTCTGCTGAAGAAGAAGCTTTATTTATATATCCCATATCTGCACTAGAGGCAATGGAAAGAAATAAGGTTTATTATGATTTACTAGAGTTTGAATTTGAACCCGAAAAAAACAGAGAATTGTTATCTAGAAAAGAAGAATTAAAAAACATGGTAGCAAATAATATATATGATGTAAATAAAAATGAATTAAAACTATGGGACGAAGAATTAACAAATGCAGTAGAACCACTGGAAAAGAATCTATCACTCCTTGAAATCTTATATCCCATAACTTTTGTACTTTCCATTATAATAGCAGGCATACTTAGTTTTATAATGGTTTTAAGAAGGACACTAGATGTGGCAATTTTAAGGGTCTTAGGAGTAAAAGAAAAAGAAGTGAGAAAATCATTATTTATGGAAAATATTATTTTAACCTTAATAGGGATAACTGTATCAACTATTATTATGATAATAATTACTCCAAACTCATATTCTATTCCTTTAATTAAATATGCAAATATAATAGGTGGGTATTTATTGGGAACCATAATAGGTCTAATACTTAGTATATGGAAAGTTACTAATAAAAAGCCACTAGAAATGCTACAAGTAAAAGAATAAATAGGGAGGAAATCAATATGTCAAGATTAGAATTGGAAAATATATACTATAGATACAAAGGTGCAGACAAGGATGTATTAAAGGATATAAATTGTACCTTTGAAGAAGGAAAACTAAATGCAATAGTGGGTCCTTCAGGTAGTGGTAAAACTACATTACTATCCATCATGGCAGGACTGGATGAACCTACAGATGGGGATATTTTCCTCAATGGAAAGAATTTAAAGGAAATGGACTTAGATGAATATCGTAGGGATAATGTATCCATGATATTTCAGGCATTTCAACTATTTCCTCTACTAACTGCCTTAGAAAATGTAAGCTTTCCCATGGAATATAAGGGAATTCCTAAAGAAGAGGCCATAGAAAAAGGAAAAAAAGTATTAAACTCCATAGGAATAGATGAGGACAAACAGTCCAGATATCCATCTAATTTATCAGGTGGAGAACAACAAAGGGTAGCCATAGGCAGAACCTTAGCCACAGGAGCAAAGGTAATCTTAGCTGATGAGCCTACAGGAAATTTAGATGATGAAAATAGTAATAAAATCATAGATATATTAAAGCAGTTGGCCCATGAACAAGGTTTTTGCGTTATTATAGTAACCCACGATATGGAAATTGCAGAGACCTCAGATCATGTATGGAGAATAAAGGATGGGACTATTGAAAATGTAAAATAGAAACTTAGGAGAGTTTATATTATGTTTAAAGACTTAAAAAATAAATATGAAAATAATATAAAAGATTTTGGACAAGTTTTTTCTTGGTGCATTAAGCTTTCTTGGCAAGTGTCTCCAATATACACAATATTGAGAATATCTTCAGAATTATTCAATCCTATATTAAATATATTAGGTGCCTTTATTTCAAAGCAGATAATTAACTATATGTCTAATTTTACAGTTGCTTATGATAGTAGCTACATATATAATCTTTTAATCCTAATGGGATTAGTGGCATTTATTAAAGTAATTATGATAAAGGTTCAAATATATACTAGAATTGTCCATTCAGAGCAGTTAGACCAATGGATGGTAAGAAATATGGTAGATTTTTCATTTGATGTAGATTTAGCTTATTTTGATGATCCCAATTACCAAGATAAGATTACATCAGCTATGAGAGATGGTTCAATTCTCATTCAAGCCTTAGGTTCAAGTATTTCTGCTATATCTGCTGCTATATCTTTTTTAATATCCTTTATAATTCTTTCAAAAGAAAGTATATTTTATGCTTTATTAATGGTAGGAGTTGCCATACCATCTGGAGTAGCCCTAAAATACTATACAGAATCTCTTTATGATCTAAGTTTAGAACAAGTATCTAATAAGAGGAAACTATCATATATTGAGAGCATTGCTTTTGATAGAAGATTTAGTCAAGATATGAGGCTTTTTCAATCAAGCAGAATACTTAAGGATTCTCATAATGATTTATGGGAAACATTGTTTAATCAGCGAAAGAAAATTTTAAAAAAGAGGTCAAAAACGACACTTTTATTAGACTTTTTACCAGAGATAGTTCTTGTTATTATTAGTGGGCATATCATTTTCAATATATTAGATGGGAAATTATTAATAGGGGATTATGTATTTTTAACTGGACTATTGGCACAATTATGGTATTCCACATCTAGTTTTATAGCATCTACCATGGAAATAGTTGAAAACAAGCTGAGAATGAATAACTATCAGTCTTTGTTTAAATACACTAATAGGATTCAGGATGAAGGTCAATTAGAGTTAAAGAAAGTAGAAAGTATTGAATTTGAAAATGTTAGTTTTATATATCCTCTCAGCGAAAAATATGCATTAAAGGACATTAGTTTCTATATTAGTTCTCCTGAACATGTGGCCTTTATAGGATTAAATGGCTCTGGAAAGTCAACTCTTATAAAGTTATTATTAAGATTTTACGAGCCAACTTCTGGGACTATTAAGATTAATGGCATAAATATACGCTCATACTCTATTACTTCTTTAAGAAATGCTTTTAGTGTTTATTTTCAGGATATGTCTAATTTTGCCTTTAGTATTAGGACAAACTTCCATTTGACAAATCCAAATGGACCAGCTAATGATGATGAAATAATAGATGCATTAGATAAAAGTGATTTTATGGAAGTATTAAATTTAAACAAAGATGGATTAGATGCATATATATCAAAATTCTTTACTCCAGATGGTTTGATTTTATCAGGTGGACAAGCACAAAAATTAGCTTTAGCTAGAGTTTTATATAGGGAGGATACAATCCTTATATTAGATGAAGTATCTTCTAATTTAGACCCTAAAGCAGAGTATGAAATTTTTAATAAGCTACAAGAAATAACAGAAGGTAGATTAACTTTATTTACATCTCATAGACTTTCTAATTTATCCCTAGCAGATAGGGTCATAGTTTTAGAAGAAGGCAGGATTATTGAAGATGGTAAACCAGAAAAATTGTTAAAGGATAATAAACGATATGCTGAACTGTTTAGATATCAACAAAAAAAATATATGGTAAAGGTTGAGGATAGACCATGAAAATAGCTGTAATTGATGAAGGGGTAATACCTACATTTAAAGATGAATTAAATATAGTAGAAGATTTGATGGTAAATGATGAAAATTTGGTGGTTAATAGAGAAGATGATGTTCAAGTCATAACAGACCATGGCTTGAATGTATGCAAAATAATTAATATGTATGCTCCAGAGGCAGAGATTATAAGTATAAGGGTATTTAGTACCATAGAAATGAAGACAAGTATTGAGAATTTAATAGCTGCTTTTAAGTACTGCTTAGATAAGGAAATTCCTATTATACATTTAAGTGGAGGTACAGTAAATCTTTTTGATGATTATCTCCTAAGAGATGTAATTAAAGAGATTATAAATAATAATCAAATCATTGTGGCAGCTCATAGCAATAAAAAGGGCATTTCTTTTCCCGCTTTTTATCCATGTGTTTTTTCAGCTAGAGCTGATGAATTATTTAATTCTTATTGTGAAGTTAATGATAGATGGGGGTATAGTTTTGCTTTTTCTTCTAATCATAAAATAAGGTTAAATAAAAATATAAATTATATTACTCAAATAGCAAATAGTTATGCAGCACCAGTTTTAACAGCAAAAATATATAATATACTTAGTTCTAAAAATCACAAGAGGGTAATATTAAATGAATTAGGTATGGATAATAATATATTTTTATGTGAATCACCATCTTTTTTAGATGATGTTACTATAATTAATCTTGGTAATAAGATTATCTTAGAAAAGATATTGCCTTTTAAAATTAAAAACATATACTACGATATAGAGTTTGAGGCCAATGGCAGAGATTATATATTTATTCCTTATAACGATAAAGAGATTAACATTATAAAATTCAAAGAATTTTTAAATGTACTACCTATAGATGTTAATAGAATTCGTATATTTTATTTAGGTACTAGCGATAATGATATTGAGGCCATAATGAAATCTTATCCATTTGAGTTTTGGCTATTGCCTGATGAGGATATTTATCCAATAGGTATTTCAAACGCTGATTTAAGTGATTGTGCCACCATATATTTCCAAGGTGATAAAGAGAATGTTTATTATATAATGGCTCAATTAAGAGATGTTTTTCTAGAAGATGGGTTTAATTGTTTTGCTATTTCAGACTATTTAGAGGCTACTTTATATGGTATATACTATTTTAAGGATTTAGTTAACTCTAGTAGAAAGACACAATTAGAATATGCCTTAGAACCAGATGTAGAATTAGTATATTCTAAGAATAAATCATATAGAGAAATAGAGGATTCAATGTTAATTAAAGTTGTGGGAAAAAGGAACAGGATTAAGTTATTAATTAGTGTTGGAAATGCTAAAGAAGAAGTAGATATATATAGTCAGGAAGATTTTGAAGTCTTATTAAGTAGAATTATAAATATGGTGCAGTAATTTATTCTCTCTGTTATAATAGTTGAAAGGGGTGTACAAAAACGTTCACCCCTTTCATATAGGATTATTCACTTTTACACATTAAATCTAAACAACACCACATCTCCATCTTGCATAATATACTCTTTTCCCTCTAAGCGAACTAGCCCTTTTTCTTTGGCTTGAGGGGTTCCACCGCATTCGACTAAATCCTTATAATTAATAACTTCTGCTCTAATAAAACCTCTTTCAATATCAGAGTGAATTTTTCCTGCTGCTTTTTGGGCTGGGGTTCCTTTTTTAATAGTCCAAGCTTTTACTTCCATTTCTCCAGCTGTTAGAAAACTCATAAGACCTAATAGGCTATAGCTAGCTTTTATTAATTTATCTAAGCCTGATTCTTTAAGTCCTAGTTCAGATAAAAATATTTCTTTTTCATCTTCATCTAATTGAGATATTTCAGCTTCAATTTTTCCTGAAATTACTACTACTTCGGAATTTTCTTTTTCTGCATATTCTACTACTTGTTTTATATATTTATTATCTTCGTTGTTTAATAAATCATCTTCAGAAACATTACATACATATAGTACTGGTTTTAAGGACAATAATCTAAAGGATTTAATTAAGTCCATTTCTTCTGGTTCAAATTCAATATTTCTTAAAGGTGTATTATTTTCTATAGCTTCTTTCAATCTAATTAAAACTTCATATTCTTTCTTATAAGACTTATCAGCTTTAGCTAATTTTTCTACTCTATGCAATCTGTTTTCTATTATTTCAAAATCTGATAGCATTAATTCTAAATTAATAATTTCTATATCATCTACAGGGCTAATTTTTCCTTCTACATGAGTTATATTTTCATCTTCAAAACATCTAATTACATGGACTATAGCATCTACTTCTCTTATATGTGAAAGAAATTTATTTCCTAAACCTTCTCCTTGACTGGCACCCTTAACTAAACCTGCTATATCTACAAATTCTATTGTAGCAGGTACAATTCTTCCTGGATGTACTATTTCAGCTAGTAAATTTAATCTATTATCAGGAACTTGCACAACTCCTACATTTGGCTCTATTGTACAAAATGGATAATTTTCAGCTTCTGCTCCTGCAGCAGTTAAAGCATTAAAAAGAGTACTTTTGCCAACATTTGGCAATCCTACTATTCCAAGTTTCATTTAAATCTTCCTTTCGAATTACATAAATTTAGCACAAGAACAATTATATATTATACCATAGAGGGATTCAATATAAAAATATAAGAAGTTTGAAGTTTTTGTAATAAAATTTTTTATTTAAGAAAAACTATATTTACCAATAAATTTTTTATGGAGGTAGAGAAATGAGAAAAAATAAAAAAATGATATTATTTATTGTTTTAATTTCTATAACTCTAGGTGCTACTATAGGCTGTATGGTAAGTAAAAAAAATAAAGATATCGTAAAGGAAGACGAGGAATATCAAGAGATTAGTGTAGCTGTTGGAGCAAAGGACTACGATATATTAAATAGATCAGAAAATATATCAAATTTAGTAGTAGAATTATATGGTATAGACAATGCAAGTTCAATCATTTTTAATGATATAGTAGTAATTGCGGTGGAAATGGGAGTGGACAATACTTTTACGGACGATATAAAAGAGATGATAATTGATACGGTATTATCTAATGATACTGCAATACGTCAAGTTTTAATTACAGATGATAAAAAGATATTTAATCAGATAGAAGATATAATAGAAAATTTAATGAAAGGCAAACCTTATGATGATTATGTTAAGGATATAAATCGGATAATAGAAAAATTAAAATAGTAATAAATTTGGGAAAATCATTTAATTATATGCTATACTAATATTTATCAATAAGAATAAGGGAAGGTGACAGAAAATGGATCCTGTAGCTTTTAAATTATTTGGAATAGAGATTATGTGGTATAGCATATTGATAACCATTGGAGTAATCATAGGGGCAATTCTTGCGTTTAGAGAGGCAGAAAGAGTAGGAATAGGTGAGGAAAACTTAATTGATCTTTTACTATTTGCGATTCCTTTAGCTGTAATTGGTGCAAGAATTTATTATGTAGCATTTACTTGGGACTATTATAGTCAAAATCCAAAAGAAATTTTCCATTTTAGAGGAGGAGGTTTGGCTATACATGGTGCCATAATAGCAGGGCTCATAGTTGCGGTAGTATTTTCTAAAAAAAGAAAATTAGATTTTTGGGCTATAGTAGATTGCTGTGCTCCATCTTTAGTTCTAGGACAAGGAATAGGACGTTGGGGAAATTATATAAATCAAGAGGCATATGGTAGACCTACTGATTTACCATGGGGTATTTTAATAGATGGGGTTAAAGTTCATCCTACTTTTCTCTATGAATCTATAGGGGATATACTCATATTTTTCTTTTTACTTTGGTATAGAAAGAATAAAAGTGAGGTATCTGGAGAAATCTTTTTATTGTATGTAATCTTGTATTCTACCGTAAGATTTTTCATAGAAGGATTAAGAACAGATAGCTTAATGTTAGGTCCTATTAGGATAGCTCAGCTTGTTAGTGTCGTTGGCATAATAGTATCTATAATTTATTTAAATAAGAGGAGACGCGAAAAAAGAATATAAAAAACATAATAAAACTAAAACCCACAAAATTTTTTGTGGGTTTTATATTTTGCTTTTTTTGTATGTTTTTTGCTGAATTTACTTATAAATTATTAGTTTTTGTAAAATTAAGACCAAAGTCCTACCAAAAAATAGGATTTTTTTTAAAAATCATTGAAGGAAATTCTAAAATAGTATAGAATAAATAGTAGATGGAGTAAAGTGGTGGCAAGTGGAGGAAAGTGAAAAAACTGTGGAGTGATTAATATGTTTATTGGAGAATATCAACATATAATTGATGATAAAAGTAGGATAATCATGCCTTCTAAATTTAGGGAAGATTTAGGCTATAACTTTATTATGACAAAGGGTTTAGATAATTGCCTTTTTGTTTATCCTAAGGAGGAATGGACTATACTTGAAGGAAAACTTCGCTCACTACCACTTACCAATAGAGATGCAAGAGCTTTTGTAAGGTTTTTCTTTTCAGGAGCTACAGAATGTATTTTAGATAAGCAAGGGAGAGTTCTTATTCCAAACAATTTAAGAGAACATGCTAAGCTTATAAAAGAGGCAGTAATAATTGGTGTTTCCACAAGAATTGAAATATGGAGTAAAGAAGAATGGGACGCTTATAATAGTGATGATAATTTATCTTATGATAGTATTGCTGAAAAAATGGCAGAATTGGGAATCTAATAGGAGTGAACAAATTGAATTTTGAACATAAACCAGTTTTATTAAAAGAAACAATTGATGGATTAAATATATTAGAAGACGGAATATATGTAGATGGTACCATAGGAGGTGCTGGACATTCCATTGAGATAGTAAAAAGACTCAAGACAGGAAAATTGATTGGTATAGATCAAGATATAAATGCTATTAAGAAATCTAGAGAAGTTTTAAGAGAAAATCTAGATAAAGTAATACTTGTACAAGATAATTATAGCAATATAGAAAAAATACTAATGGATTTAGACATAAAGAAAGTAGATGGAATACTTTTAGATATAGGCGTATCTTCTCATCAATTAGATGAGGGCAGTAGGGGTTTTTCCTATCATCAGGATGCACCTTTAGATATGAGAATGAATTTAGATAAAGAATTTTCAGCATGGGATGTAGTAAATAGATATTCTAAAGAAGATTTAGAAAGAATTATTTGGGACTATGGTGAAGAAAGATGGGCTAAGAGAATTGCAGAATTTATAGTAATAGAGCGAAAAAACTATCCTATAAATACTACTTTACAATTAGTAGATATTATAAAAAAAGCGATACCTAAAAAATTTAGAATGGATAGTCACCCAGCTAAGAAAACATTTCAAGCTATTAGAATTGAAGTAAATAATGAATTAAATGTATTAAGTGACACTATACCTAAAATGGTGAGATTATTAAATAAAAATGGACGAATATGCATTATTACATTTCATTCATTAGAAGATAGAATTGTAAAAAATAGTTTTAATGAATTAGCAAAGGATTGCATATGTCCTAAAGAGTTTCCAATATGTACTTGTAATAAAGAAAAGGAAATAGAGGTAATTACCAGAAAACCTATAATACCAAATGAAGAAGAAATAAGAGAAAATCCAAGATCTAGAAGCTCTAAACTAAGAATTGGTATGAGAGTTTAGTTCTAAAGCAAAGGGGGTTAGAATAAATTGTTAGTAGCTAAAAGGGAACTTAATGATTATTATGAAAGAGAAGTTGAAGCTATAGTAGAAAGAGAAAAGAAAATAAGAAATAAAAAGAAGAAGAAGGCTAAATCTTTCTATAAATTAATTGCCATTACTTTAGCAACATTAGGATTAGCACTATGTTTGTATGTATTATATGGCTATGCTAATATAACAAAGATTAAATCAGAAATTGCTATATTAGAAGGAGAAAAACTTGAATTAGAAAAGGATAAGGAAGATTTAATTGTCCAATTGGATACCATTAAGAGTGCTACTAAAATTGAGGAGGATGCTGTATTTAAATTGGGAATGGATTATGCTGAAGAAGGGCAGATAGTTTATTTAACCATTGATGAATTGGAAGAAAATGGCGAAATGGAAGATGTAAAGGAAGTTTTATTTATACAGGAGCTAAAAAATATTTTTAATTTAGCATTAGGTTTTTTTAGGGGGGCTTAGTATTGGCGAAAACCAGCAATACTATTAAAAAAAGATTGGTCTTTGTATTTGTAGTGGTTTTAATAGCAATTATAGGACTTATATTAAAATTAGGGTATATACAAATAGTATCAGGGGAAGAATTGAGAAAAGGTGCATTAGAACAGTGGACTAGAGGAATTGAAATTAAGCCTAAAAGAGGGATCATATATGATAGGAACGGCAAAAAATTAGCTATTAATATATCTTCCTATACGGTGTGGGCTTATCCAGCAGATATAAAAGACAAGGCAGATACTGCAAAAAAAATTGCTGAAGTATTAGATTTAGATGAAAAACTTGTGTATGAAAAGATAACTAAAAATGTGGCAGCAGAAAAAATTAAGCAATGGATAACTAAGGAAGAGGCTAGAGAGTTAAGGAATTTAAAATTATCGGGAATTAGTATAATTGATGATAATAAAAGGTTTTATCCCTATGAAGATTTCGCACCTTATATTTTAGGCTTTACTAATATAGATAATGATGGATTGGATGGAATTGAAAAAACTTATGATAAATATTTATCAGGCAGTCCAGGAAGATGGATTAAAATAGCAGATGCCAGTGGAAGGCAAATGCCTTATGATGGTGATAAAGTTATAGATGCCGAGAATGGTTTAAATGCAGTATTAACAATGGATGAAACTATTCAACATTTTGCAGAAAAAGCTGCTATGGAATCGTTAATACAAACCAATGCGAAGAATATATCCATCATAGTAATGGAACCAAAAACTGGAGATATATTAGCTATGGCCAATATGCCTCACTATAATCCTAATAATCCAAGAGAATCTTTGGATGAAGCAAAGGCAGAGTCGTGGAAAGATTTACCCATTGAGGAATTGCAAAAAGAGTGGTATAGTATGTGGCGTAATTTTGCTATATCAGATGTCTATGAACCAGGTTCTACCTTTAAAACTATAGTAGCTGCTGCGGCTATAGAGGAGAATGTTGCTAATATAGATACGAATTTTTATTGTAATGGTTTTATAAGAGATATTCCTGGTAATATATTAAAATGCTCTAGATGGTATAATCCTCATGGACCTCAAACTTTAAAAGAAGGTATGGATAATTCTTGCAATATAGTGTTTGTAGAATTAGGTAGAAAATTGGGAAAAGAAAAGTTTTATAAATATATAAAAGCCTTTGGTTTTGGTGAACCTACAGGCATTGAATTATTAGGAGAACAGTCAGGAATAATTCCAGTTAATACAGATGTTATAAGAGAGATAAATTTAGCTACTATGTCTTATGGTCATGGAATTGCTGTAACACCTATACAGCTTATCAATGCTATAAACGCCATGGCTAATGGAGGAAATTTGATGAAACCAAGATTGGTTTCTCAATTAATAGATAATGATGGGAATGTGATTTTGGAGAATGAACCTGAAATAATTCGTCAAGTTATATCTAAAAGTACTTCAGATACAATGATGGAAATGATGGAATCTGTAGTAACCAATGGAACAGGGACTAATGCATATGTTCCAGGATATAAAGTGGCAGGGAAAACTGGTACTGCACAAAAAATTATAGATGGAAGATATGCACCAGGCAAATACATAGGTTCTTTTGTAGCAGTAGCTCCAGCTACAGATCCTAAAATATCTGTTTTAGTAATAGTTGATGAACCTGTAGGAGTATATTATGGTGGTTCTGTAGCCGCACCTGTAGCAGGAAAATTAATTGGAGAAATTTTAGAGTATTTAGAAGTGAAACCTGAATTTACAGAAAAAGAGAAAGAAGAATTTGAATATACAGTAAAAGTTCCAGATGTGAGAGGCAAAACTATTGGAGAGGCAGGAAGGACTTTATTGGAATCAGAACTTAAATATACCACGGAATCTTTAAATATTAAGGAAGATTCAAAGGTAATAGATCAGTTTCCATCTCCAGGGACAGAAGTTTCTAAGGCTTCTATTATAGATTTGTACTTAGATGAAGAATTTAAATCCCAAGATAAAATAGTATTACCTGATTTAACTGGAAAATCTAAGGAAGATGTAATTAAAATACTAGATGGATTAAATTTAAAATACCAATTCATAGGCGAAGGAATGGCCATTAAACAAAATCCAGATCCAAATACACAAGTGGATATAAATTCTACTATTCAGGTTGAATTTTCTAGTACAAAGGAGTAAAATTGTTGAGGGGCGACTATTAAAGTTGCCTTTTAATTCATTATATAAAGAAGGAAAGCAGGTGCTGGTTTGAAACTTAAAAGTTTAACTAAAGATTATAAAATTGATATAGTACAAGGAAGTATGGATATTGAAATAACAGGAGTAGAACATGATTCTAGGAAAATTAGAAAAGATAATATGTTTGTTGCCATAGATGGTTTTACAGTAGATGGACATAATTATACAAATGAGGCCATAGAAAATGGCGCCAATTGTATTGTAGTAGAGAAGGATATAGAGATTAAAGATGAAGGTATTACTGTAATTAGAGTAGAGAATACACAATTAGCCTTAGCTAGATTTTCTTCAATTTTTTATGGTGAACCATCAAAAAAATTAAATTTAATAGGAGTTACAGGCACTAACGGTAAAACCTCCATTACATATTTAATAAAGGCTATATTTGATGCACAAAAGGAAAAGACTGGCATAATTGGTACTATGGGTACTATTGTAGATGAAAAAAAGATTGATAATATAAATACTACTCCTGATTCCTTAACAATACAAAAATATTTAAATGCCATGGTAGAATCAGAAACAAAATACTGTGCTATGGAAGTATCATCTCATGCTTTGGCACTAGATAGAGTAGAGTATATAGATTTTCAATTAGCTGTATTTACTAATTTGACAGAAGATCATTTAGATTATCATAATACTATGGAAAATTATTACAATAGCAAATTAACCTTATTTAATAAAGCTAAAAAATGTAATATTATAAATATAGATGATCCCTATGGAAAGAGAATATTGGAAGAAGTAGAAAATACGGTCCCTATAATTACTTATGGAATAGACGAAGAAGCTGAAGTTTATGCCACAGATATAGTTTTAAGTAGTAAAGGCGTAAAATTTATTTTAAATACTAAAAAAGGTTCTATACCTATTAACTTAAATTTATTGGGGAAATTTAGTGTATATAATGCTTTGGCTGCAGCAGCTTGTGGCATTTTTTATGATTTAGATTTGGAAATTATTAAAAAAGGTTTAGAATCCGTAATAGGGATTAAGGGAAGATTTGAGATGATTCCTTTAGATAAAGATTATACTATAATTATAGATTTTGCTCATACTCCAGACGGACTTGAGAAAGTATTAAATACTATAGATCAATTTGCCGAGGGAAGAAAGATAGTATTGTTTGGAGCTGGAGGTAATAGGGATAAGAAAAAAAGACCTATTATGGGAGAAACTGTAGCTAAACATGCGGATTTATGTATAGTTACATCAGACAATCCTAGATATGAAGAACCAGATGCAATTATAGAGGATATTATAGTAGGAATTAATAGAGTAGGAGGGAATTATATTGCAATTACCGATAGAAGAGAAGCTATTGAATATGCTTTAATTAATGCCCAATCTAAGGATATTATATTATTAGCTGGAAAGGGGCATGAAACTTATACTATTATAAAAGACAAAACTATTCCCTTTGATGAAAAAAAGATAGTATTAGATATACTAGAGGATATGCAAATAAAATAGTAATACTTACAGGAGAGGAGAAAACAAATGGTAAATTATATAGATATTATCAGAACTATTATTATTGCTTTTATAATAACCCTTACTTTAGGGCCTATAATTATTCCTATGCTAAGAAAACTTAAAATAGGACAAAATGTAAGAGATGACGGACCAGAAACTCATTTAGTTAAATCTGGTACACCAACTATGGGTGGAATAATAATGTTAGTAGCATTATTTATAACTACTATTACTTCTGGAATGTTAAATAGAGATATGCATGTATTGTTAATATCTACTTTTGGTTTTGGTATGATTGGATTTATAGATGATTATTTAAAAACAATAAATCATAGGTCTCTAGGTCTTAAAGCATATCAAAAATTAATAGGTCAAGTAATATTAGCAGTGCTTTTAGCAATTTATCAATCCAATACTTCAATGCTAGGAACTAAAGTAATAATTCCATTTTTAAACAATAGATATTTAGATTTAGGACCACTATATGTACCTTTTATAGCCTTTGTAGTAGTAGGTACAGTAAATTCTGTAAATCTAACAGATGGTTTAGATGGTTTAGCTTCAGGAGTAACCCTAATTGTTCTTTCTTTTTTTGGATTAGTGGCACTTAATTGGGGCTTTGGAAGTATTTCAGTTTTTTCTGCTGCATTAACTGGAGCTTGTCTTGGATTTTTAATATATAATGCTTATCCTGCTAAAGTGTTTATGGGTGATACAGGTTCTATGGCATTGGGGGGAGCTGTGGCAGCAGTTGCAATACTTTTGAACTTGCCTTTGATGATTCCTATAGCAGGAGGAATATATTTTGTGGAAGCATTATCTGTTATTATACAGGTTGCTTCCTACAAATTAACTGGTAAAAGAGTATTTCTAATGAGTCCTCTTCACCATCATTTTGAACAAAAGGGCTGGGAGGAAACTAGGGTAGTAGTAGTATTTTGGAGTATTACAGTTTTACTTTGTTTAATAGGTGTAATAAGTTTAAATTAATTGAAAGACAGGTGCAATTATGAATTTAAAAGATAAAAATATACTAATATTGGGATTAGGAATTAGTGGCGTATCCACTGTAAAGGCTTTAAATAAACTAGGAGCCAATATATATATTTCTGATACTAAGAAAGAAGAAGATTTACAAAAATATTTAGATGAAATAAAAGATATAAAGGTAAAATTGTCTTTAGGGACCAATGATATTTCCTTGGAAAACATAGATTTAATAATAAAATCTCCAGGAGTACCATTAGATTTAGATATTATTAAAAGGGCAAATGAAAAGAATATAGAAGTTATTACTGATATAGAATTAGCCTATAGGATTAGACCAAATGCTAATTTTATAGCTATTACCGGAACTAATGGCAAAACTACTACCACTACTTTAACAGGAGAATATTTTAAAAAAGCTGGTTTTGACACTTATGTAGCTGGAAATATAGGAGTAGGAATTCTTTGGGATTTAGTTAATTCTAAAGATGAGGATATATTTGTAATAGAGGCTAGTAGTTTTCAATTGGAGAGTACTAAAAAGTTTAATCCGAAAATATCTTTAATTTTAAATATTACTCCAGATCATTTGAATTGGCATGGAAGTCTAGAAAATTATATAGATGCTAAGAAAAAGGTATTTAAAAATCAGGACAAAGATAAATATACCATATTAAATTATGATGATTTAAAACTAAGAGAAATGGAAGATGAGGTAAATTCTAATATTATTTGGTTTAGTGTAGATAATAAATTATCTAATGGGGTATATATAGAAGACGGATATGTAGTAATAAATGATGGAGAAAAGCTTAAAAAAGTTATTGCAACTAATGAAATAATGCTACCTGGAAAACATAATTTGGAAAATGCCTTAGGGAGTATTGCTATAGCGTGGATTATGGGTCTTGATTTAGAAATTATAAAAGAAGTACTTAAAAGTTTTCAAGGAGTAGAACATAGAATAGAATATATAGATACAATAAATGGAATTAATTTTTATAATGATTCTAAGGGAACTAATTCAGATGCAAGTATAAAAGCCATAGAGGCTATAAATAGCCCTATTATTTTAATAGCAGGTGGAATGGATAAGGGGACAGATTTTGATGATTTAATTTTATCTTTTAAAGATAAGGTTAAGGCTTTGGTATTATTAGGTGAAACTAAGGAGAAAATAAGGGATACTGCTATTAAATATGGTTTTAAAAATATATTTTTAGTAAAAGATATGAAAGAAGCAGTAGAAACTAGTTTTAAATTAGGAAAAACAAATGATAATATACTTCTTTCACCAGCTTGTGCTAGTTGGGATATGTATTCTAGCTTTGAAGAAAGGGGAGATGATTTTAGAAACTTAGTATTAAATTTAAGGGAGGAGAATAATGGCTAAAAAGGATATAAAAAAAGCTCCTGACTTTACTTTACTTTTAGCGACATTACTCCTAGTATTTGTAGGTATAATAATGGTATTTAGTTCCTCTTGGCCTGAGGGAATTAAAAAATATAATGATGGCTATTATTTTTTAAAAAAGCAACTATTTGCAGCAGGTATAGGAACTATAGCTTTACTATTTTTTATGAATTTTGATTATAGAAGATTAAATAGAATGTCTAGATTTATATTTATAGTATCAATATTAACAGGGATGTTAATATTTACTCCCTTGGGAAAGGATTTCAAAGGTGCAAGGCGATGGGTAAAGATTGGTTCTATGACTTTTATGCCTTCTGATATTATTAAATTGGGTTCCATAATTTACCTTTCTTCATTTTTGTCTAAAGAAAAAGATAAAGTAAGAAATTTTTGGAATGGTTTGGTTCCAGCCTTACTTATAATAGGCCTATCTTGTGGTATGATATATTTACAAAAGGATTTATCAACCACTGTTACATTAGGTGCTACATTAGTTAGTATTTTATTTGTAGCAGGTATGAAAATATATCATTTAGCTGCTTTAATGGTATTAGCAGTTCTAGGACTAATTAAGGCCATAACTAGTGAGGAACACAAATATAGGATGAGAAGACTTACAAGTTTTAAGGATCCATTTGCAGATCCACTTGATACAGGTTATCAAGCAGTTCAATCACTATATGCACTTGGTTCTGGTGGATTATTTGGTTTAGGTTTAGGGAAAAGCCGGCAAAAGTTTTTTTGGATTCCAGAACCATATAATGATTTTATATTTGCAATTATAGGTGAAGAATTGGGTTTTTTAGGTGCATTAGCTGTTATTATATTATTTTTTCTACTTATTTGGCGAGGTATTAGAGTAGCATTAAATGTAGAAGATTTATTTGGAACACTATTAGCTTCAGGAATTGTGGCTTTAATTACAATTCAAACTTTAATTCATATTGGTGTAGTTACTTCATCAATACCTCCTACTGGAATACCATTACCATTAGTATCTTATGGAGGAACTTCATTAATAATCTATATGTCTGCTATAGGCATATTGCTAAATATTTCTAGATATGCGAAAAAGTGATAGGAGTTGAAATTATGCGTTATTTAATTACTGGAGGTGGAACTGGAGGACATATATATCCAGCACTTAGTATAGCTAATGAATTAAAAAAGAGACACAGTGATGCAGAAATTTTATATGTAGGTACAGAGAAGGGACTAGAGGCAAAATTGGTACCAAGAGAAGGCTTTGAGTTTAAAACTATTCGAGTTAAGGGAATGCCAAGAAAACTTAATAAAGAATCTTTTATAGCTATAAAGGAATTATTTTTGGGACTTAGGGATTCAAAAAGAATTATTGATGAATTTAAACCAGATATAGTAATTGGTACTGGTGGATATGTATGTGGCCCAGTAGTTTACAAAGCAGCTAAAAAAAAGATTCCCACTGTAATTCATGAACAAAATGCTTTTCCAGGCATGACAAACAAAATACTTTCCAGATATGTAAATCGCATAATGATTACATTTAAAGAATCGGAAAAGTATTTTAAATATCCTGAAAAGATTGTATTAACTGGAAATCCAATACGAAGAGATATATTGGAAGTAGATGTTAAAAAGGCCTACGAAGACTTAAATGTGGATCCTAAAATTCCTCTTATTATTTCTTTTGGAGGAAGTGGGGGACAAAAAAAATTAAATGATGCTTTTATTTATATAATAGAAAAAAATATTTCCAATAAGGAATTACAATTTATTCATATAACAGGAGAGAGATTTTATAAAGAGTTTATGGGGAAATTGGAAGAGAAGAATTTAGTATTGGGAAAAAACATTCAGGTATTACCATATTTTTATGATATGCCTAAAGGCCTAAATATTGCAGATTTAGTTATAACTTCTGCTGGTGCCATTACTTTATCAGAAATATCAGCTATTGGTGCTCCAGCTATTTTAATACCTAAGGGATATACGGCTGAAAATCATCAGGAATATAATGCTAAAGCTTTTGAAGAGAGAGGAGCAGCTAAAGTTATACTTGAAAAAGATTTAACTGGGTATAAATTAAATGAAATTATAAATAGTCTTATAAAAGATAAAGATAAATTAAGAAAAATGTCTATAAATAGCAGAAAATTAGGAAATATTAATTCATCGAAGAAAATAGTCGATATTATAGATAGTATAACTTTATAATCCAAATGTCACACTTCCAATAGATATGCATAGTATGGAGATATACTTTAAACTTTGCATTTCGGAGGTGGGATAATGGAGAAACTTATTGTATATGGAGGTAATAAACTTAATGGAGAAATAAATATATCTGGTGCGAAAAATGCTGTTTTGCCTATATTAGCGGCAACAGTTATAGGAGGAAATGAAAGTACTATATTTAATGTACCAGATCTTAGAGACGTGGAAGTGATGGAAAAAATATTACTTTCCCTTGGTTGTAATGTAAAGCATGTAGGAGATATAATCTGGGTAGATTCCAAACCGTTAAATAAAATTGAAATACCAGAAGAATTAGTTAGGGAAATGCGTTCATCAATTATACTGATGGGAGCCATGTTATCTAGGACAGGGGAGACAAAAATTTCTTATCCTGGAGGCTGTGAGATAGGACCAAGGCCTATAGATATGCATCTTAAGGCTTTAAGAGAACTAGGCGCAGAGATAGAGGAATCCCATGGATATATTTATTGTAAAACTAATGGCCTGGTTGGAACAGAAATACAATTAGATTATCCTAGTGTAGGAGCTACTGAAAATATTATATTGGCAGCAGTAAGAGCCAAAGGCACTACAATAATAAGAAATGCAGCTAGGGAACCTGAGATTATAGACTTGCAAAATTATTTGAATAGAGCTGGTGCTAAGATAAATGGTGCAGGAAGTAGTATAGTTATTATTGAAGGTGTAGATAAATTAAAGAGTGTAACTCATAATACTATGCCAGATAGAATAGTGGCAGGTACTTTTATGGTAGCATCGGCTATAACCGAAGGAGAAATTATTATTAAAAATATAATTATAGATCATCTCCAAAGTATTAGTGCTAAGTTAAAGGAAGTAGGTTGTTTAATATATACTGATGAGAAGTCTTTAAAAATAGTGGGACCTAAAAAGATAAGTTCTATCGAAATGACTCAAACACTACCCTATCCTGGATTTCCTACAGATATGCAAGCACAATTAATGGCACTTCTTAGTATTGCTTCGGGTACAAGTATTATATCTGAAACAGTTTTTGAAAATAGATTTAAACATGCGGAAGAGTTAGTACGAATGGGAGCTAATATTAAAACCTTTGGTAAAATAGCTGTAATAAAAGGAGTTAAAGAACTAACAGGAGCGAAGACCATGGCAAAAGATTTAAGGGGAGGAGCTTGTTTAGTATTGGCTGGATTAGCAGCAAAGGGACAAACACAAATAGAGAATATATATCATATTAAAAGAGGATATGAGGATTTTCATATAAAATTAAAGGAAATTGGAGCAGATATTCAATTGGTGGATAATTAGCAGCATTTGCTGCTAATTATGAAATGGACAAGCAAATTGGTGGTGTAATACTATGGAAAATAGTAAAAGATATAAAAAAAGGAAAAAAAGAAAAAGAAGGAAAAAAAGGATATTAAATTTTATATTATTATTATTTATAATGGCACTAATTTATCTATTTGTATTTAAAACAGATTTTTTTAATATTAAGAAGATAGAAATAATAGGTAATGAAAAGCTAAACGATGATCAAATTCTTAAGGCGTCAATTTGTATGAAGGGAGAAAATATATTTAAAATAAATAAAAAATATTGTGAAGAAAGTATAAATAAATTAGCTTATGTAAAGAATACAAAAATTACGAGAAAATTACCAAACACCATAAAAATTGAAATAACAGAAAGGGAAGAAGTAGCTATAATTTCCTATATAGGTGCATTTGTATATATAGATGAAGAAGGTTATGTTTTGAAAATGGAGGAGCGAAAAGGTGATACAGTGCTTCCTCAGGTCTTTGGATTAGAATTAGTAGATTTACAAGTGGGAGATTGCATATTTGATAGCGTAGAAAAAAGTGGGAATTTAGATTTTTTAAATTTAGGGAAAGAAACTAAATTATTGGAACAGATGAAGTATATTAACTTTTCAAACGAAGAAAATACTATGATTGAATTAAATAATGGTATTAAGGTTGCCTTTGGACCATTAAATAATGTAAAATATAAATTAAGCTTTCTTTCGAAAATATTAAAAGATATTGAGGAAAAAGAATTAGTAGTAAAACAGATATTGATGAATAAAGGCGAAAACCCGATAATAGTTATAGATGATGTATAGGGGGAGTTATATGAGAAAATCTAAAGGCCAATTGGCCATTACTATAGTTTCTATATTTCTAGGCATTATATTGGCCATACAATTTAAAACAGTTAATAAAGCTGTTGGAGATGGTGTTCTACCTACTCAAAGAGCTCAACAATTAGCCATAGAATTAAAAAAAGCTCAAGAAGATAGGGATGCAGCAGTTAAGGCATTAGATGAAGCTGAGGCTAAGATAAATGCATATGAAAAAGGAGAGGCTGATAATAATGTTTATGCAGAAAATTTATATAAGGATTTAGAAAAGTATAGAATGTTAGCAGGATATGTAGATTTAGAGGGACCAGGAATTATTTTAGAAATACAGGATCCTCCAGCAGATGTTCAATTTGGTGTAGAATATAACATAGTAGATGATTTAGATTTAATTCTCCAGACCATATCTGTGTTAAATGCAGCTGAGGCAGAGGCTATTTCTATTAACGATCAAAGATATACTACTTTTACAGAAATTGAAAGGGCAAGTGATCATATAGAGGTAAATGGGGTTTCTATAAATTCGCCTATTGTCATAAAGGCTATAGGAAATCCTAGTACATTAGAATCAGCTTTGGCATTTAAAAGGGGAATTGTATATACTTTAGAGTATTATGATTATAATGTACATTTGTCTCAAGAAACTAATGTTAAAATACCAAAGTATAGAAAATTAAAAGAATTTATTTATGCCAAACCAGTAGAAGAGGAAGATAATTAATTTGGGTGATATATATGAATAACACAAAGAAACCTAATTTTACCATATTGTTTTTCTCAATAATTTTAGGAATATTTACTGCAGGGCAATTAAAGCAAAACATTCCTATCCTTGCACCAGTTACTTTAAATTCTATTCAAGCTACGAAAAATGAAATAAATGCAATAAATAAAGAAATTGAGGATATAAAAAAATCAACAGTTCAAAGAACAGAACAGTTACGAATTTTGGAAAGTATTGCTTCAGGTGATGAAGATATTATAGATATATTAGATACTGAACTTCAAAACGCTAAAATTGCTGCAGGATTAAAAAAAGTTGAAGGTCCTGGAATTATTGTTAAGATGGAAGACAATATGTCTGAAACAGCTTTTGGACAAGAATATGATTTAGACCTAATTCATGACATAGATGTGTTAAGAATTATTAATGATTTAAGAGGTGCAGGTGCAGAGGTTATAAGTATCAATGGACAAAGGGTTTTATCTATATCAGAAATAAAATGTAGAGGTCCTGTAATAAAAATAAATGACAAAAGTGTTGCAGTTCCATTTGTTATTAAAGCTATAGGAGATCCAAAGCAATTAAATGCAGCTATAAATGCTCCTAATACTTATGCTTATGCACTAAGAACCATAGACCAATTAAATATTGAAACTACCATAGAAGATCACATTATAGTACCAGAATATAATGGTAGATTTAATTTTTCATATGCAAAACCACTAAAAGAAGGTGATTAATTTATGTTTTTTGCATTAATAGGGATATTGATAGGAGTGGTAATAGGATTAATTTTACCATTTACCTATAAAACAACTTACTCATTATATATTTCAGTAGCTATATTGGCCTGCTTAGACTCAGTTTTTGGAGGAATAAAGGCTAATTTAGAAAATAAATTTGATACTAGTATTTTTATATCAGGTTTTTTTGGAAATGCTATTTTAGCAGCTTTCCTAGCTTATGCTGGGGACAGATTGGGAGTACCATTATATTATGCTGCAATATTTACTTTTGGTGGAAGATTATTTGAAAACTTTGCCAGCATTAGAAGGATACTACTTAGTAGAGCAAAAACTAGAAAAGATGAATAAATTTTTTACAATTACGAATTAGAGAATTATTAGTTAGTTTTTGAATTAATATGAAAGTAGTTTTTTAGAAACCGCAATAAATTAAACAAGGGGGGAAGATTATGTTTGATTTTGATGTAGAAGTAGAAGAATTTGCAACTATAAAGGTTGTTGGAGTTGGTGGAGGAGGGAATAATGCAGTAAATAGAATGGTTGATTGTGGCGTTAGGGGAATTGAGTTTATCGCAGTAAATACTGATAGACAGGCATTAAATTCATCTAGAGCCGATTTTAAATTACAAATAGGAGAGAAATTAACTCGTGGATTAGGTGCTGGTGCTAATCCAGAGATTGGAATGAAGGCAGCTGAAGAAAATAAAAATGAAATTACGGAGTCTCTGAAAGGAGCAGATATGGTTTTTATAACTGCTGGTATGGGTGGCGGTACAGGTACTGGGGCAGCCCCTATAGTAGCAGAGGTAGCAAAAGAAATGGGAATTTTGACAGTTGGAGTTGTAACTAAGCCTTTTACTTTTGAAGGTAGAAGAAGGACTATTCATGCAGAAAAGGGAATTGAAGAATTGAAAACCAAGGTAGATACTTTAGTTACCATACCAAATGATCGTCTGTTACAAGTTGCTGAAAAGAAAACCACTATGGTAGAAGCATTTGCTATGGCAGATGAAGTACTTAAACAAGGGATACAGGGTATATCTGATTTAATTGCAGTTCCTAATTTAATCAATTTGGACTTTGCTGATGTAAAGACTATAATGCAAGACCAAGGTATTGCACATATGGGTATAGGTAAGGCCTCGGGTGAAAATAGAGCAGTAGAAGCAGCTAAACAAGCCATAAAATCTCCATTATTAGAAACTTCAATTGATGGAGCTAGAGCAGTATTATTAAATATTACTGGAGGATCAGATTTAGGTATATTTGAAGTAAATGAGGCTGCAGATTTAATAAGACAATCAGTGGATAAAGATGCAAATATTATATTTGGAGCTGGAATAGATGAAAGTTTAAAGGAAGAAATAAAAATAACAGTTATTGCGACAGGATTTGATATGGATAGAAAAAGAAAGATAGGTCAAGGATTAGAAATTGGTGCAAATGAAGAAAGTGCAGTAAGTAGTGAGTTTGACATAGATGATTTAGATATTCCTACTTTTTTAAAAAGGAATAAATGATGCTTTTTAAAAAAAATAATAAAAATAATGTAAAAAAACGTTTCTCAAAGTAGAGAATCGTTTTTTTTTATTGCTAGTTTATGACATTTTTTTAAAACAAAAATTTATATAATGGACATAAATACTTTTATTTTTGAATAGGATTTTAGTATAGATATTTGGGGAGGAGGCATTTTTTTGCATGTATATATTGAATACCTATTAATGGAAAATATAATAATTAATTTTATTATATTATATGTTACTAAAAGGATTACGAGAACTAAAACTAGCAAATTTAGATTATTTATATCTGCATTAGTAGGATCAATTTATACCATAATAGTTTTTTTCCCATCATTAGCATTTATGGGGAAATTTTTAATAAAATTTTCAATTTCTATTCTTATGATAATCTTGGCTTTTAACCCAGAAAGGTTCCAGCAATTTATAAAACAAATTTCCACTTTTTATATGGTATCTTTTATATTTGCAGGAGCCACTATTGGAATTTTTTATATAATAAACAATAATTCTTATTCACCAAGATTTTCATTTGAAAATTTTAATGAATTATTAAGTTTTCTAATAATAGGGATTGGGATAGCAATTATTCTTATACTATATATACTTAAATTTTATCAGAAAAGAATGAACAAAGAAAACTATTTAACTCCTATTGCAATAGGGCTAAAGGATAAGGAAGTAAATTTAGTGGCATTAATAGATACGGGAAATTCATTAAAGGAACCTATTTCCCAAAAACCCGTAATTATAGTTGAATATTCAGCTTTAGAAACCATTTTGCCTCAAAGTATAAGGAATATTTATATAAATAATGGGGAAGTGGATTTAAGCACTATTGGTAAAATAATGGAGGAGATTGGAGATGATATGCGATTAAGATTGATACCATTTAAATCTATAGGCAATGATAGTGGTATATTAATAGGATTTAAGCCAGATATTATAAAAATTTACTTAGAAGATGAGGTTAGGAAAGTAGCTGATGAAACAATAGTTGCCATCTACAATGATAAATTGGCAAATGATGAAGGGTATAGTGGATTATTACATCCTGAGGTATTGGCTTAGAAAATAGGAGGGGATAATTTGGAAAACATTAGTATTAAAATGGATTTGCTTTTTTATAAAATTTTGAAGAAACTAGGGTTAAGGAAGAGTGTTTATTATATAGGTTCTGGAGAAGTATTGCCACCACCATTGAAACCAGAGGAGGAAATTTATTATTTAGGAAGATTAAAATATGATGATACAATTAGAAGTATTTTAATAGAAAGAAATTTAAGATTAGTAGTATATATTGCTAGAAAATTTGAGAATACAGGAGTATGTATAGAAGATTTAATATCTATAGGTACTATAGGACTCATAAAAGCAGTAAATACTTTTAATCCAGATAAAAATATAAAATTAGCCACATATGCATCTAAATGTATTGAAAATGAAATTCTAATGTATTTAAGACGAAATAGTAAATTAAAATCAGAAGTATCCTTAGATGAACCACTAAATGTAGACTGGGATGGAAATGAATTATTATTATCAGACATACTGGGTACAGATGGAGATATTATATTTAAATTTTTAGAAGAAGAAGTGGACAAAGAGTTATTAAATCAAGCCATAGAAAAACTATCAGGTAGAGAACGAACCATAATAGAACTGAGATTTGGACTTAAAAACGGCAAAGAAAAAACCCAAAAAGAAGTAGCAGATTTATTAGGTATTTCCCAGTCATATATTTCTAGATTAGAAAAAAGAATAATTAAAAGGCTAAAAAAAGAAATGGTTAAATTAATGTAAAACTTATTTGATTAAAATAATCTGGTTATTTTTAACAGTTATTTTTTGAATAAAAAAATCAATTGGGGCAATAATTTTAATTGAAAGGGGCAAAACATATTGAAGGGAATGAAGTAGTTGCACTCAAATAAGGTGGAAATATGTGGCGTCAACACAGCAAAGCTTCCTGTGTTAACTAATGAAGAAATGCAGAAATTATTTGTAAAAATTAAGGCTGGAGATATGGAAGCGAGGGACGAATTCATACAAGGAAATCTGCGATTAGTATTAAGTATTATTCAAAGATTTAATAGAAGAGGAGAGAATGTAGACGATTTATTTCAAGTAGGTTGCATAGGTTTAATAAAGGCTATAGATAATTTTGATTTAAGTCAAAATGTGAGATTTTCTACTTATGCTGTACCTATGATAATTGGGGAAATTAGAAGGTATTTAAGAGACAATAATTCCATAAGAGTTAGCAGATCCCTAAGAGATATAGCCTATAAGGCATTACAAGCTAGGGACCAATTGATAAATAAAAATTTGAAAGAACCAACTATAACCGAAATTGCTAATGAATTAAATTTACCAAAGGAGGAAGTGGTTTTTGCATTAGATGCAATACAAGAGCCTATATCTTTATTTGAACCTATATATCATGATAGTGGAGATGCTATTTATGTGATGGATCAGGTAAAGGATGAAAAATCTGAAGATGAAATTTGGCTTCAAGAAATTGCATTAAGGGAAGCTATAGGAAAATTAAATAAAAGGGAAAAACTAATATTAAATTTACGATTTTATGAAGGTAAAACTCAAATGGAAGTTGCAGAGGAAATTGGTATATCTCAGGCACAGGTATCCAGATTAGAAAAAAATGCATTGAAACAGATGAGAAAATTAATTTAATTTTAACCATTACTTTACCTAAAAAGTAATATTTATCCTTGTGTTTTAAATATATATAATAAAAAGGATAAAGAAAGGGGTAGGGTAATGGTTAAATTATCTGAGATGAGAGAAAAGGAAGTTATAAACATAAGGGATGGGGTAAAGATTGGATTTATATATGATTTTGAAATAGATTTAGAAAATGGAAGTATATTAGCTGTAGTAGTACCTGGACCAGGCAAAGTTTTAGGTATCTTTGGTAAAAGCAATGATTATCTAATTGATTGGCAGGATATTGTCAAAATAGGCACAGATGCCATATTGGTAAACATAGATATTATGTATGATTAAGTTATTAGACAATTTAAAAACAATATAATATAATTAAAATAAGAGATAGTGAGGTGAAAAAATGAAATGCCCATTTTGTGATTATTATGAAAGCAAAGTAATAGACTCTAGACCAACTGATGAAGGACAAGCTATTAGGCGAAGACGAGAATGTATAAAATGTGCCAGAAGATTTACAACCTATGAAAAAATTGAAAAGATGCCCTTAATAATAATAAAAAAAGATGGAACGAGAGAGGCCTATGACAGAAATAAGCTTATAAATGGAATATTAAAGTCTTGTGAAAAAAGACCAGTGCCTTTAAGTACTATAGAAGGAATAGTAGATGAGATAGAAAAGGAATTGTATAATTCCTTAGATAAGGAGATAACCAGTCAATATATAGGTGAAATGGTAATGAATAAATTAAAAGATGTAGATGAAGTAGCATATGTTAGATTTGCTTCAGTTTATCGTCAATTTAAAGATATAAATACTTTTATGGAAGAGCTGAAAAAAATATTAGATGAAAAATAGTACTAGAGGTATATAAAAGGGTGATTATATGGGTAAATTATCTTTAAACGAAATTGTACTGCAAAATATTTTGCATAATACAGATATGGGAGTTCATGTTATAGATAAAAATAGAAAGACTATATTCTATAATGATGCAATGGCTAGCCTTGAAGGCTTAAAATCATCTCAGGTTATTAATAAGGATTTATTAGATGTTTTTCCTAGTTTAGATGAAAATAGTTCTACTTTAATAAAGGTATTAAATAGCAAAGAGCCTATAATGGATAAAACGCAAACCTATTTAAACTTTAAAGGACAAAAAATAACTGCTGTAAATACTACTGTACCATTATATTCTGAAGATGAAATTGTAGGCGCTTTGGAAATTTCTAAGGATATAACTTACTTAAAGAGATTATCTGATAGATTGATGGAATTACAATATGAATTAAATAGTTCTAATTATGAAAATATTAAAAGTAGAAAGAACATAAAAAAATACAGATTTACTGATATTATTGGAGCAGATGAAAAAATGGTAAGAGCTATTGAAATAGGAAAGAGGGCATCTAATTCTCCTTCTTCAGTTTTATTATATGGTGAAACAGGGACAGGAAAGGAATTATTTGCCCAAAGCATTCATTATGAAGGAATTAGAAAAAATGGCCCTTTTATTGCACAGAATTGCGCGGCTATTCCAGAGGGATTATTTGAAGGCATATTATTTGGAACAGATAAGGGAGGCTTTACAGGGGCTATAGAAAGGGAGGGGATATTTGAACAGGCCAATGGAGGGACTTTATTACTAGACGAAATTAATTCTATGCCTCTAGGATTGCAGGCAAAATTATTAAGAGTAATTCAAGAGGGATATGTTCGTAGAATTGGAGGAGTAAAGGATATACCTGTAGATGTGAAAATAATAGCAACTACCAATGAAAAACCTATAATTAGTTTAAAAAAAGGAAAATTGAGAAAAGATTTATATTATAGATTAAATGTTATATATATTGATATTCCACCATTAAGAGAAAGAAAATCGGATATACATTTATTAAGTAAACATTTTATTGAAAAATATAATATATTGCTTGGGAAAAACATTATAGGAATAGATGAAAAAGTGTTGGACTTATTTTACAATTATTCTTGGCCTGGAAATGTAAGAGAATTGGAAAATTCAATTGAGGCAGCAATGAATTATGTTTCAAATAACAAAGAAATATTGGAAGTAGAGGATTTTCAAACTTGCCCATATATAGTAAGTGAAAGTCCGAAAATAAATTTTCAAGAAATGGACAAGTCATTACCAGATTATTTAAGTGATGTAGAAAAAGGTATAATAGCAAAAGAATTAGAAAATAACGACTATAATATTAGCCGAACGGCTGAAAAACTAGGTATAAAAAGACAAAGCTTGCAACATAAAATCAAAAAATATGACATGGGTGCAAAATAATTTGCACTTATACTGCAAAATAGTTTGCGCTTGAAGAAGAATTTTGAATATTTAAACTGAAATACACTGGGAAAATATGGGCTAAAAACCACATTAAGTGGTATGACTTTGAATTTCTAGTGCTAAAATTCAGTTTTTTCACATTTAATAGGATAGAAATGGCAAAGGATGATGTTGGCAAGAAAATTGCATATATAATATTATAGAAATATTATAGAAAAAAACATGGAGGTGTCTATATGGAAAGAGAAAATGTAAAGATAATACTTTGGGGTTTAGGTGCTATGGGAAAAGGTATAGCAGAGACTTTACTTAGCAAAAAAGGTGTAGAAATTGTAGGAGTAGTATGGCGAGGAGAAAGAATTGGCAAAAGTATGTATGAATATTTAGATGTGGAAAGAGGAGACAGAAAAGATGTAATTATAGGAACATACGACGAAGTAATAAAAGAAGGCGCTGCAGATATAGTTGTAATTTCCACTGACTCTTTTACAAGAGATAATTTTGACAAAATCAAATATTGTCTAGAAAGAAAAATAAATGTAATTTCAACTGCAGAAGAAATGTCTTATCCACAAGCTCAAGAACCAGAACTTGCAGAAGAAATGGATAGAATTGCGAAAGAAAATGGTGTTACTGTATTAGGAACAGGTATTAATCCAGGGTTAATGATGGATATATTGGTACTTACTTTAACTGGAGCTTGTACTGATGTAGAATCTATTAAAGCTAGAAGAGTTAATAGTCTTTCACCTTTTGGTCCAGCAGTATTAAGTGGACAAGGTGTAGGATTAACAGAAGAAGAATTTAATAAGAGAGTAGAAGAAGGTACATTAGCTGGTCATGTTGGTTTTCCTGAATCTATCACTATGATTGCCGATGCATTAGGATGGAAATTAAGTGATGAAATTGAATTAAGTCGTGAACCTATAGTGACTTCTGTACACAGAGAAACTCCATATATAGAAGTAGAACCTGGCGATGCAGCAGGATGTAATATGAAAGGTTTTGGTTATGTAGATGGAGAATTGAAAATTGAAATGTTACATCCTCAACAAATTGAGCCTCATTTAGAAGGTGGAAGTACTGGAGATTATATAACAATTAAAGGGACTCCAGATGTTAATATGGCTATTAAACCAGAAGTACCAGGAGGAATTGGAACCATAGCAATGTGCGTTAATATGATACCTCATGTAATTAATGCAAGACCTGGACTTAAAACTATGATAGATCTTCCAGTACCAAGGGCTATTATGGGTGATATGAGAGATTTAATAGAAGATTAATATTAGGTTACACAAAATAAAATATAGGCGACCTTTGGTCGCCTAAATAAAATAGAAAAGGAAGGGATAAAAATGGATGCAAAAAAAGGTGATTGGGTAAGAATTCACAATATTGTACTAGAAGTAGGACAAAGGGCACCAAATATTCCAGAGGATACTCAAAATGTACCTCTTGAAGTATGGGACAAAGGATTTTTACTAAATGATGAAGCAAATATTGGCGATATTGTAGAGGTAGAAACTTATATAGGAAGAAAGGTAGAGGGAAAGCTAATAGAGGTAAACCCATATTATGAACATGATTTTGGAAAATGTATACCTGAGTTAATGTATATTGGCAGACAAGTAAGAAGTTTAATTGAAGAGGATGGTGAATAATATGGCTAAAGATATGAGTTTTGAAGCTGTAATGGCAAGAAATAGTGAGATAATGAAGGATGCTATAGGTATTGATTATAATGAATTTGAATATGAAGGTGTTGGTTTTGACTATGAGAAGATGATGAGAGAAACAGGATACAATCTTCAAGAAATAGAAGAAATCCAAAAGGAAACTGGTGTTGGAAATACTCCAGTATTAGAATTAAGAAATCTTACAAAATTGGCTAGAAAATTTGCTCCAGAAGGAAAGGGTGCAAGGATATTTATTAAAGATGAGGCTAGTAATCCATCAGGATCATTTAAGGCTAGAAGAGCAGCTACCAGCTGTTATCACGCTAAAAAGCTAGGTTACAAAGGAGTCATAGCTGCTACATCTGGGAATTATGGTGCTGCAGTTGCATCCCAGGCTGCTATGAGAGGACTTAAATGTATCATAGTTCAAGAATGTTACGATTCTAGAGGAATTGGCCAACCAGAAATAGTAGAAAAAGCAAGAAAATGTGAAGCTTATGGTGCCGAAGTAGTTCAACTTACTGTTGGACCAGAGTTGTTTTATACTTTTCTAGTATTGCTAGAAGAAACAGGATATTTCAATGCTTCATTATATACACCTTTTGGTATTGCTGGAGTTGAAACACTAGGATATGAACTATCTATGCAGTTTAGAGAAAAAGAAGGAAGAGATCCAGATGTAGTAGTAGTAACTAATGCAGGTGGAGGAAACTTAACAGGAACAGCTAGAGGTTTAATTAAGGCTGGAGCCATAGATACTCAAGTAGTAGGGGCATCTGTAAGTTTACATGGACTTCACATGGCTTCAGATACACAATTTAATAAAAAATCCTTTACTACAGGTCATACTGGATTTGGAATGCCTTTTGCAACTTGGCCAGATAGATCTGATGTACCAAGATCAGCTGCTAGACCATTAAGATATATGGATAGATATGTTCTAACAAATCAAGGTTCCGTATTCTATATGACAGAAGCGTTGGCACAATTAGAAGGTATAGAAAGAGGACCAGCTGGAAATACTTCATTGGCTGCAGCATTTAAATTAGCACAAGAACTAGATGAAGATCAAATAATTGTAGTACAAGAAACAGAATATACAGGAGCAGGAAAACATATTCAACCTCAATTAACTTTTGCAAAGGAAAATGGAATTAAAATACTAATTGGGGATCCATCAGAAGAGACACCAGGAGAAAATATTATCCTACCAAAGGATCCAGGATACATTAAAATAGAGGAAGTAGATTTAAACAGAACTAGAAGATCTTATATAAGAAATTGTATCCAACACAATGATGTAAAAGAAGTTAGTAGACAAGATATAGAATTTTTAATAGAAGAGACAAAATCCAATGAAAAGTTTGTCAAGGAGATATTAGACGAATTTGGAGTAAAATATTAGGAGGTGACTGTATGAGTAGAGCAGATGATTTTCAAGAGAGAAGAAAACACCTTGCTAATTTAACTGAGGATCAATTAGAGGAAAGATTTTGGCAATTAGCTGAAGAAATAGTAGATCCTTTAGTAGAATTAGCCGAAAAAAACACCTCCCCATCTATTGAAAGATCTGTGTTACTTAGAATGGGTTTTTCAAGTATTGAAGCTCAAGCTATAGTTAAGGGTGCCATAGATAGAGGATTATTAGGCAAGGGCGTAGGACATTTAGTATATAGATTAGCTAAAGAGAAAAATATGGAGATAAGAGAAGCTGGATTAAAATTAGCAGAAGGCGAAATGTGGGATGATGTAGTAACTATATTTAAAGGAGGTGAAAATTAATGGATTTAAAACCAAATGAAAAACTAGATATTGAATATATACTGAAAGATTTAGATAAATATAGACCAAGAAGAAGAGGGTGGACTTGGAGAAGTGGAACAGGTCAAAAGAGACAGATTGGTCAATTTGAATATTATGATACAGCAGAACCTTTAAAACAAAGTCAACCATTGCCAGCAAGTAAAGGTTTTGGCTTTATAGATCCTCAACCAGAAAATATTATTACTACAGAGATTGCTTCTGGAAGATTTGAGGATGATATTAGACGTATGAGAATGGCTGCATGGCATGGTGCAGATCATTTAATGGTTATAAGAACAGCGGGACAAAGTCACTTCGATGGATTAATAGAGGGAACACCTCAAGGCGTAGGTGGAATACCAGTTACTAGAAAACAGGTACGTGCTCAAAGAAAAGCATTAGACATAATAGAAGATGAAGTAGGTCGTCCATTAAATTATCACTCATATGTAAGTGGAGTTGCTGGACCTGAAATTGCAGTTATGTTTGCTGAGGAAGGAGTAAATGGTGCACACCAAGACCCACAGTACAATGTTCTTTATAGAAATATAAATATGGTTAGATCTTTTGTAGATGCAGCCTCAGCTAAGAATGTTATGGCTTGGGCTGGAATAGCACAAATAGATGGAGCGCATAATGCTAATGCTACAGCAAGGGAAGCGTGGAAGGTAATGCCAGAACTTATGGTTCAACATGCTATCAATAGTATGTTTTCAGTAAAAGTAGGTATGAAGAAAGAAAATATTTGTCTTTCAACTGTACCACCAACAGCTCCTCCAGCACCTTGTATGAGATTGGATTTACCTTATGCTGTTGCACTTAGAGAATTCTTTAGAGATTATAAAATGAGAGCACAAATGAATACAAAATACATGGAATCATCAACTAGAGAAGCAACTGTAACACATACATTGAATTTACTTATTTCAAAACTTACAAGGGCTGAAATTCAATCAACTATTACACCCGACGAAGGAAGAAATGTACCGTGGCATATATACAATATTGAAGCAGTAGATACAGCAAAACAAGCACTGGCAGGTATGGATGGACTTACAGAAATGGTTGAAATAAAGAGAGATGAGGGCGAATTAGCTGATAAAGTAAGGGAACTTAAAGAGAGAGCAGTTCTATTTATGGAAGAGATAATAGAAGTTGGTGGATATTTCAATGCAGTAGAACAGGGTTTCTTTGTGGATTCAGGTTATTATCCAGAAAGAAATGGAGACGGAATAGCAAGAAAGATCAATGGTGGTGTGGGAGTAGGCACTGTATATGAAAGAGAAGAAGATTATATGGCACCTGTTACAGGCGTATTTGGCTATAATAATATAGCACAATATGATGAAACAGCAGTAGATAATCCTTCTAAATTAATAGGCGGATGTACCTTTGAAGATCCAGATAAGATTATATTTATTGATGAATTAGATGAAAATGATAATGTCCATGTTAGATTAGAAGAAACTAAAGAGTTTAGAAAATCTTCTAAGGTAAAACCGGAAATGGAATGGGCAGGAGATGGTATAATTCAAGTTACATTATTTTTACCTGTGGAGGAAAGAGTGGCAGAATTTACTGCTATTGAAATTGGTAAGAAAATGGGTCTTGAAGATGTAGAAGTAATTCATAGGGAAATAATGCAAGAAGCAGAAGGAACAAGAATTGAATTTAAAGGTAGAGTACCATTTACTATAGATACAGATGAATTGGTAATTCCTCCAAAACCAGAGATTATGTCAGATGATGAAATAAGAGCTGAAATAGATGAAAATCCAATGAAGATAGTTGCAGGAACTGTAGGAGAAGATGAGCACTCTGTAGGTCTTAGAGAGATAATAGATATCAAACATGGTGGAATTGAAAAATATGGAATAGAATGTCACTATCTTGGAACATCTGTACCAGTAGAAAAAATAGTGGACGCAGCTATTGAATTAGAAGCAGATGCAATATTAGCTTCAACTATTATAAGTCATGATGATATACACTATAAGAACATGAAAAGAATTCATGAATTAGCAATAGAAAAGGGTATAAGAGATAAAATAATACTTGCTTCTGGTGGAACTCAAGTATCAAATGAATTGGCTGTAGAAGCAGGTATGGATGCAGGTTTTGGTAGAGGTTCAAATGGAGCCCAAGTAGCTACATTTTTAGTTAAGAGAAGAAAAGAGATGAGAGATGAAGATTGATATATTAGTTGCAGAAATAGGGAGCACAACCACTGTAGTAAATGCTTTTGATGGTGTAGAAGGGGCTAACCCTACATTTGTTGGGCAAGGCCAAGCTCCTACCTCTGTTTTAGAAGGAGATGTGAATATAGGCCTTAGGGGAGCTATAGAAGATTTAAAATATAAATTTAAAATTGATAATCTTGAATATGATCAACTAATTGCAACTAGCAGTGCTGCAGGAGGCCTCAGAATGACTGTTCATGGTTTGGTTTATGATATGACTGTAAGAGCAGCTAAGGAGGCCGCACTGGGTGCTGGAGCAAATATAAAGTATATAACAGCTGGAAAACTTAGAAGAACAGATGTAAAAAAGATAGTGGATATTAAACCTAATATTATACTAATAGCTGGTGGGGTTGATTATGGTGAAAGAGATACAGCCCTTGATAATGCGGAAAAAATTGCAGAACTTAATTTATCAATACCCGTAATATATGCAGGAAATATTGAAAATCACGAAGAGATTAAAGAAATATTTAAAGACTCAAATTCGGAACTGTATATTGTAGAAAATGTATATCCTAAAATTGATCAATTAAATATTGAACCTACAAGAAAAGTAATTCAAGAAGTTTTTGAAAAACACATAATTCATGCTCCTGGAATGCAAAGTGTAAGAGATATGGTTAATGGCCCAATAATGCCAACTCCTGGTGCTGTTATGCAAGCTTCAAAAATGCTTTATGAGGAAATTGAAGATTTAATAACTATAGATGTTGGTGGTGCAACAACTGATGTTCACTCTGTAACTGAAGGTAGCGACAATATATCTAGAATACTTATAAGTCCTGAACCTGTTGCAAAAAGAACAGTAGAAGGGGATTTGGGCTTATATGTGAGTATGCAAAATGTTGTCGAAATGGCAGGTAAAGAAGAAATAAGTAAAAGAATGGGAATTAGCATAGAAGAGTTAGAAGATGTTATTGAAAATCATAAGCCAATACCTAAAACTGATATAGATATAAAATTTGCTGAAGAGCTTGCGCGTTATGCTACGATAACTGCTGTAAAGAGGCACGCTGGAATTATAAGACATTTATATGGGCCAAGTGGTAAAAAGACAGTAGCAGAAGGCAAAGATTTAACTAAAGTTAAATATATTATAGGTACTGGAGGAGCTTTAACAAGACTTCCTAACAGAATTAATATCATGGAAAGCATTCCTAAAAGCAATAAAGGCAATGAATTGTTGCCAAGTGAAGTAGTAAAAATATTAGTAGATAATGATTATATTATGGCTTCTCTAGGAGTTTTATCAAAAGAACATCCTAATGCTGCTTTAAAATTGATGAAAAATAGTTTGATACAATAGGGACGGTTCTGCTTGTATCATAGCTACTTGTTTCAATGGCGACCTTTGGTCGCCTATTATTATATAATGGAGGTTATATTTATGAATTATCCTATAGTTGAAATAGATACAAATAAAATTAAACACAATGTAGAAATTATAGTAAATTCATGTAAGGATAAAGGAATTAAAGTAGCAGGAGTGACTAAGGTTTTTTGTGGTATGCCTGAAATTGCAAAGGCATATGTAGATGGAGGTATTGACTATTTAGCAGATTCTAGAGTAGAAAATCTAATGAAATTAAAGGATTTTTCTCAACCTAAAATTCTATTGAGATTACCTATGAAATCAGAGGCTGAATTAGTGGTAGAATATGCAGATATATCCCTTAATTCAGAAATAGAAACTATTAAAGCCTTATCAGAAAAAGCTTTAGAGAAAGATAAGGTTCACCAGATAATATTAATGGTAGATTTAGGAGATTTAAGAGAGGGATATTATAAGGAAGAAGATATATATAGTGCAGTAGAAGAAATATTAGACTTAAAAGGTGTAAGATTAATAGGAATAGGTACTAATTTAACTTGTTATGGTGGGGTAATTCCTGATGATACTAATCTAGGTAGATTAGTTAAAATAGGGGAAAATATAGAGGAAAAATACAATATCAAATTAGAAATTATATCTGGAGGAAACTCTAGTAGTTTACATTTAATTTTGGAAGATAAAATAGTATCAGGTATAAATAATATTAGATTGGGAGAATCTCTAGTCCTTGGAAGAGAAACTGCCTATGGGAATAAAATAGAGGATACCTATGAAGATGCTTTTCAATTAGTAGCTGAGATTATAGAGGTAAAAGAAAAACCTTCTATACCTACTGGGAAGATTGGTATGGATGCCTTTGGCAAAGAGCCTACCTTTGTGGATAAAGGAATAATAAAAAGAATAATAGCAGCTATAGGGAAACAGGATGTAGAATTTGACACTATAATACCATTAGATAAAGATATAAGTATATTAGGAGGTAGTAGTGACCATTTACTACTAGATGGAACTGAAAGTAATATAAATTATAAGGTAGGAGATACTATAAGATTTAATTTAAGCTATGGAGGCATATTAAGTACTATGACATCAGAATATGTAAAGAAAAAAATAATTTAGGCAATGCACAATGGACAGTTCACAAAGTGCAATCAATTGACTATCTAAGGCATTTATTATATTATTAGATATACTACTAAACAAAACAGGTGATAATATGGATTTATTTACTTTAAATATGGAAAACCAATTAAAGAAAAATGCTCCTTTAGCTGATAGAATGAGACCGAGTACTTTAGATGAGTTTATTGGTCAAAATCATATAGTAGGTGAAGGAAAATTTTTACAAAGATCTATAAAAGCAGATAGACTAAATTCTATGATTTTTTATGGACCTCCAGGTACAGGAAAAACCACTTTGGCTAGGATAATTGCTAATTCTACTAATATGCAATTTGAAAAATTATCTGCTGTTACTTCAGGTGTAAAGGATATAAGAGAAGTGGTACACAATGCAGAAGAAAGGTTAAAATTATACAATAGCCGAACTATTCTATTTATAGATGAAATTCATAGATTTAACAAATCTCAGCAAGATGCCTTATTACCCTTTGTAGAAAGAGGAATAATCATTTTAATAGGAGCTACCACAGAAAATCCATATTTTGAAGTAAATAAGGCACTTCTTTCTAGAATGATGGTAATTCCACTATATTCTTTAACAGATGAAGATATTAAAAAAATAATAATAAATGGTTTAAAAAACAAAGAAAAAGGATTAGGTAATTATAATGTAAATTTAACTGAGGATGCTTTAGATTATTTAATAACTATATCTGATGGAGATGGAAGACTTGCTTTAAATTCATTAGAAATAGCTATTCTTTCTACACCAAAAGATGATGAAGGAATAATAAATATAGATTTGGAAACCATAAAAGAATGTATACTGGTTAAATCAGCTAAATATGATAAGGGTGGAGATGAACATTATGATACTATCTCTGCTTTTATAAAGAGTATGAGAGGTTCAGATCCAGATGCCACATTGTATTGGTTAGCAAAGATGATAAATGCAGGAGAGGATCCTAAATTTATTGCTAGAAGAATAATAATTTGTGCTTCAGAAGATGTAGGAAATGCTGATCCAAATGCATTAGTTGTGGCAACATCGGCTTTTAATGCAGTCAATGTAATAGGTATGCCAGAAGGCAGAATAATTTTGGCTCAAGCAGCTTTGTATGTGGCCTGTGCACCAAAGAGCAATAGAGCTTATATAGGCATAGATAAGGCTCTAGATGATATCAGAAAAAATAAAATTGGTAAAGTGCCAGGTCATTTAAAAGATGCATCTTATAGTGGAGCAAAAGGATTAGGCCATGGGAAAGGATATAAATATCCCCATAATTATAAAGATGCATATGTAAAACAACAATATCTACCTGATGAATTTAAATATGTTAAATACTATGAGCCTACAGAAAATGGATATGAAAAGATAATTAAGGAATATTTGACAAAATTATTTGACAAAGACGATTAATCAAATTATAATAATATAAAGTTCATATAAACTATGATGGGAGAAGTAAATATAAGAAGTAGTCCTAGGGAGTCAGGAAGAAGTGGAAACCTGATACTAACCTTATATTGAAAAACACCCAGAGTTTCTAAAAGAAATCTTTTGAGAGTAAAATTAGACGACTTCACAACGTTATATGTGAAAAAAGATGGCTATTTTTAGCAATTAGGGTGGTACCGCGAACCTTTCGTCCCTTTCGGATGAGAGGTTTTTTTATATGAAAATTATGAGAGGAGAATATATATGAAAGTTACAATTAAAGAAATATTTAAGGGAACAGAAAAGTACTTAAATAAAGAAGTAGAAATTGAAGGATGGATTCGAACTTTAAGAGCATCTAAGAATTTTGGATTTATTGAAGTAAATGATGGAACTTTTTTTACTAATTTACAAATAGTATTTAGCGATGAATTGGAAAATTTCAAAGAAATTGAAAAACTACCTATTAGTTCTGCAATTGCCGTAAAGGGAACTTTAGTAGAAACAAAAGGTACAAAACAACCTTTTGAAATTCAAGCTAAAGAAATAATATTAGAGGGATATTCAGATAAAGATTATCCACTTCAAAAGAAGAGACATACTTTTGAATATTTACGAACTATTGCTCATCTCAGACCTAGAAGTAATACTTTTAATGCTGTATTTAGAGTAAGATCCCTTACGAGCTTTGCAATACACAAGTTTTTCCAAGAAAGAGGATTTGTATATGTTCATACTCCCATTATAACTGGCAGTGATGCAGAAGGTGCAGGAGAGATGTTTGCTGTTACTAATTTTGATTTAACAGATATACCTTTGACTGAAGAAAACAAAGTAGACTACAGCAAAGATTTTTTTGGAAAAGAAACAAATTTAACAGTATCAGGTCAGTTAGAAGCAGAAGCCTATGCTTTAGCTTTTAGAAATGTTTATACTTTTGGACCTACTTTTAGAGCAGAAAATTCCAATACTCCAAGACATGCAGCCGAATTTTGGATGGTAGAACCAGAAATAGCTTTTGCAGATTTACAAGATGATATGGACTTAGCAGAAGATATGATGAAATATGTAATTAATTATGTAATGGAAAATGCAAAGGAAGAAATAGAATTCTTCAACTCCTTTATTGATAAAGGTTTAATTGCTAGATTGAAAAACATAGTTAATTCAGAATTTGGGCATGTTACTTATACAGAGGCAATAGATATATTAAAGAAATCTGGACAGGAATTTGAATATCCAGTAGAATGGGGCATGGATTTACAAACAGAACACGAAAGATATCTTTCAGAAAAAGTATATAAAGGACCAGTATTTGTAACAGATTATCCAAAGGAAATCAAGGCATTCTATATGAGATTAAATGATGATGAAAAAACTGTAGCTGCTATGGATTTATTGGTACCTGGTATAGGTGAATTAATAGGAGGTAGCCAAAGGGAAGAAAGATTAGATGTATTGGAAAGAAGAATTGAAGAAATGGGAATGGATAAGGAAGATTATTGGTGGTATTTAGAACTTAGAAAATATGGAGGAACTAAACACGCAGGTTTCGGTCTAGGTTTTGAAAGAGCCATTATGTATTTAACTGGAATGACCAACATTAGAGATGTCATCCCATTTCCAAGAACAGTAAAATCAGCCGAATTCTAATTTCAAACGTTGGGGACAGTCCCTTTTGTTTGGGCAAACGCTGGGGACAGTCCTTTCTTCTATTTATTCAATAGGTATGCAAAGCCTTTTATTTAGATATATTATTATTTTGACATAATCAAAAGATAATAACAAAAATTCTAAAAATAGTCCTTGAATATTTTTAGAATATTTGTTATAATGTACTTCAAATTCAAATTCATATTTACTATGAAAGGAAGTAGTAAGTCTTATATTAATTTTAGAGAGCTGTTGGGTGGTGGGAAACAGTATTAATTAAGGCTGAACTCGTCCTAGAGTTGTTAAGGTGAAATAAAATAGCCTTAACCGAATAAGCTCCGTTAAAGCTTTCAAGTGGATAGTATTACTATCAATTAGGGTGGTACCGCGAAAACATACCTTTCGTCTCTATTTTTTGACGAAAGGTTTTTTATTTGAAAAATTATAGGAGGTAGGATAATGACAGAATATAATCCAAAATTAATTGAAAAAAAATGGCAAGATATATGGGATGAAAAAAATGTATTTCAAACAAGTTCTGATAAATCAAAACCAAAATTTTATGCATTAATTGAATTCCCTTATCCTTCAGGGCAAGGACTTCATGTAGGTCATCCTAGACCTTATACAGCATTAGATATAGTTTCTAGGAAGAGAAGATTTGAAGGATATAATGTATTATTCCCTATGGGATGGGACGCTTTTGGTTTACCTACAGAAAACTTTGCAATTCAACACAAAGTTCATCCAAAAGAAGTAACAGAAAGAAATGTTGCCATGTTTAAAAGACAATTAAAATCTATAGGTTTTTCATTTGATTGGTCTAAAGAAATAAATACCACTGACCCAGAATATTACAAATGGACTCAATGGATATTTCTAAAAATGTTTGAAAAAGGTTTAGCTTATAAACATGAGATGCCTATTAACTGGTGTCCATCGTGTAAAGTAGGTTTAGCAAATGAAGAAGTAGTAGCTGGTGGCTGTGAAAGATGTGGTGGAGAAGTAATAAGAAAAACTAAAAATCAATGGATGTTAAAAATTACTGAATATGCAGATAGATTGATAGATGATTTAGATGATGTTGATTATTTAGAAAGCATAAAACTTCAACAAATTAATTGGATTGGCCGTTCTCATGGAATGGAAGTAGAATTTAAAATATCAGGCAAAGAAGATAGTTTGAAGGTATTTACCACAAGGCCAGATACACTATATGGTGCAACTTATATGGTAATAGCTGCAGAACATCCATTAATTGAAGAATATAAAGAAGCTATTAAAAACATGGATGAAATACGAGATTATCAAGAATATGCCTCTAAAAAATCTGATTTTGAAAGAACAGAACTTTCTAAAGAAAAAACTGGTGTAGAGATTCAAGGACTAAGGGCCATAAATCCAGTGACACAAAAAGAAATTCCAATTTGGATTTCTGACTATGTTCTTATGAGCTATGGAACAGGTGCTATAATGGCAGTACCAGCTCACGATAGTAGAGACTGGGAATTTGCTAAGAAATTTAATCTTCCAATAGTTGAAGTTGTAAAAGGTGGAGATATTGAAAAAGAAGCCTATACAGATACAGAATCTGGAACATTAGTTAATTCTGAATTAATAAACGGTTTAGAAGTAAAAGAAGCCCAAGAAAAAATAAGTAAATGGCTTGAAGAAAAAGGCCTTGGAGTAAGAAAGACCAATTATAAATTAAGGGACTGGGTATTTTCTCGTCAAAGATATTGGGGAGAGCCTATACCACTTATTTACTGTGAGAATTGTGGATGGGTACCAGTACCAGAAAAAGACTTGCCAGTAATGCTACCAGAAGTGGAAAATTACGAACCAACTGATACAGGAGAATCTCCACTAGCTAATATGCATGACTGGGTAAATACTACTTGTCCTAAATGTGGTAAAGCTGCAAAAAGAGAAACAGATACTATGCCTCAATGGGCAGGTTCTTCTTGGTATTTCTTAAGATATCTAGATCCGCATAATACTGATGCTATTGCAGATAAAAAAGAATTAGATTATTGGATGCCTGTAGACTGGTACAATGGAGGAATGGAACATACTACATTACATTTACTTTATTCAAGATTTTGGCATAAATTCTTATATGATATAGGAGTAGTATCTTGTCCAGAGCCTTATAGTAAAAGAACTGCTCATGGTATGATACTTGGTGAAAATCATGAAAAGATGTCTAAATCT
The DNA here is from genome assembly GCA_964564325.1 of uncultured Clostridiaceae bacterium. Lineage (GTDB taxonomy): Bacteria > Bacillota > Clostridia > Tissierellales > Tepidimicrobiaceae > JAAZMA01. The sequence goes on along the minus strand of CAZMBD010000002.1, from coordinate 18,494 downwards.
AGAGGAAATGTAATTAATCCAGATGAAATAGTAGATGAATATGGTGCAGACACATTAAGAGCCTATGAAATGTTTATTGGTGATTTTGAAAAATCTGTACCTTGGTCTGAAGATGGGGTTAAAGGTTGTAGAAGATATTTAGATAGAGTATGGAGATTACAAGATATTGTTGTAGATGGAGACGAATATACTAAAGAATTAGTGACTAGTATTCATAAGACAATTAAAAAAGTTACAGAAGACTATGAGACATTGAAATTTAATACAGCTATAGCAGCTTTAATGGCTTTATCAAATGAATTTAATGATGTAGGAAAAATTACTAAAAAAGATATAGCTACCTATTTAATTCTTCTTAATCCAGTTGCTCCTCATATTACAGAAGAATTATGGGAAAGACTAGAGCTAGGTGGTATGTTAAATGAACAAGAGTGGCCTAAATATGATGAAGAAAAAACTGTAGATGAAGTAATTGAAATGCCAGTACAAGTAAATGGTAAGGTTAGGGGAAAAATCACAATAGCTACTGATAGCACAGAAGATATTGCCAAGGAAAAGGTAAGAGAGAATGAGGCTATAATGAAGCATCTAGAAGGCAAAGAAATAGTAAAAGAAATATTCATAAAGGGCAAGATCTATAATATAGTTGTAAAATAAATTGAAGTATGAAATAATAAACCTACTATACTTGTACAAGTATAGTAGGTTTATTTTCATAAAGGGAGGAAAAATTTATGGAAAGGATAAAAATTATTACTGATAGTACTGGCTATATTCCAAAAAAATACATAGATGAAAACAATATAAGTGTAATTCCTTTACATTACAGTTTAGGTGGTGAAATGAAAAAAGAAGGATTTCCAGGAGAATTTACAAGTTTTTTCAAAGAATTAGAAAACACTGATTTATTTCCAACTACATCTCAACCCTCTACAGGAGATTTTTTAGAAGAATTTAAAAGAGCCTTTGATGAAGGGTATGAGGGAATAATAGCTATTCTTTTATCTTCTGAATTAAGTGGTACTTATAATAATGCATTAATAGCAAAAAATATGCTAGAAGATGAACGAATCTCTATTATTGATTCGCGACAATCTGTAGCTAGTTTGAGATTTTTAGTAGAAAATGCAACAAATATGGTAAAGGAAGGTAAAAAAATAAAAGAGATAGTAGATTATATAGAAAATAAAAAAAATAATATCCATGTATATTTCACTATAGATACCTTAGAATATTTAAAAAGGGGCGGCAGATTAACTACTTTCAAATATGTTATTGGCTCTGCTTTAAATATTAAACCAATTATACAACTTAAAGATGGTAAATTAAAGCCTGTGGGAAAGGTAAGAGGTAAAAACAAGGCTATAGCTGCAATAACAGAAAATCTATATTCAACTGTTGAAAGAATTAGTATATGTCATATTTTAAATGAAGAAGAAGCTTTAAAACTAAAAGAAAATTTAGCTTCTAAATTTCCAAAGGCAGTTATTTCTATTGATGAATTAGGGCCTGTAATTGGTGGACATTTGGGAACAAAAGGTATAGGTTTATGTTTTTATTAAGCATATACTATTAATTGAAAAGATATGATATAATATTAACATAGTTATTCTTAAATATTAGTGGAGGTGCTTTAGATGAGAAAAATATTAGTAACAGGTGCATTAGGCCAAATTGGCTCAGAACTTACTATGGGGTTAAGGGAAATATATGGAAATGAAAATGTAATAGCAAGTAGTAGAAGAGTCAAAGAAGGCCATGACGAATTAATGGAATCAGGAGTTTTTGAAGTACTTAATATTACTGATGGAGAAAAGGTAGCTGAAGTAGTAAAAAAACATAATGTAGATACTATTATTAATTTAGCAGCTATACTTTCCGCTGTTGGGGAACAAAATCCTAATGCAGCTTGGAATGTAAATATGAATGGATTATACAATATACTAGAAGTAGCAAGACAAGAAGACTGTTCAGTATTTACTCCATCTTCAATAGCAGTATTTGGTGATTCTACACCAAAGGATAATACGCCACAGGATACTATCCAAAGACCAAATACTATGTATGGAGTAACTAAAGTAGCAGGAGAAATATTATGTGATTATTATTATCATAAATTTGGTGTAGATACTAGAGGAGTTCGTTTCCCAGGTTTAATATCCTATGAAACACTTCCTGGTGGTGGAACTACAGATTATGCAGTTCATATTTATTATGATGCATTAAAGAATAAGAAATATACATCTTTTATAGATAAAGGGACTAAAATGGATATGATGTATATGCCAGATGCATTAAATGCTATAACTCAATTATTAGAAGCAGATTCATCTAAATTAATTCATAGAAATGCATTTAATGTTACTGCTATGAGTTTTGAGCCAGAAGAAATAGCTGCATCTATTAAGAAATTTATTCCAGAATTTGAATTAGATTATGATGTAGACCCTGTAAGACAGGCTATAGCAGATTCTTGGCCAAATTCATTAGATGATTCAGCTGCTAGAGAAGAATGGGGCTGGAAACCAGAGTATGATTTAGATTCTATGACAAAGGATATGCTAGAAAAATTAAAAGTAAAATTAGGATTATAATATATAAGTAAAGCTAGGAAAAATCCTAGCTTTACTAATTGGCATATATTTAACCTTCACACTATAAACATAAAAATTCAAACATTCTCCTAAAAAAATTATTTTAAAGAAGTGAAAAATTCTGAGAAAATAGATTTTTTATTTTTCTCTAATTCTTTTAAAACAATATCTATATTATCTTCTAGCTTTTTTTGAGAATTTAGTATGTCAGTTAATAGATTTTTTATTTCATTTAAGTCTTCAACTTTATCTTTTTTAGAAGATATAGATTGGACTTTTTTATTAGATATATTTTTAGTTTTTATGAAAGAAGGAGAATTTAAAAAAGGTTTAAAGGAATTAACAAAATATAGATTTAATAAATTTTCATTACTGCAATAAGCATGATTGATTTTTATATCTTTTGATTGATTTGAGACTTTAACTAAAAAAGTTTTAGAGCTATCAATATCCAACAAATCCCCTTTAGACCAAATATTACCGTAATCTGATGAATATAAAAATCCAATATTATTTTCCATTAAATATACAATTTTCAATATTCCTTTTTCTTCAAAAATAATTGGCGTATTTATACAATTTAATATATTTGGAATTTCTTTTTCACTCCATTTATATTTGTTGTTTCCAATAGTTGTTAATGAGAAGTATTTTAAACGATTATTTTCAGCTGTTTTTTCTAACCATAGTGCATGAATATTATTTTTCATATCTATGAATATATATGGGAAAAAATTATTAGTATTTGTTTTGGATAATTTAGTGGTGGATTTGTTCCATAGTTTTGCAAAGGGATTATAAAATGTATGATTTATTTGAAGAGTATTATCGTGGATATTATTATACAATATATGGATTGTACCAAAGGAATCTTTATCCATATTGAAAAATTGATTGGATTTTTTTCCTAAGAAGGAAGTAATATTATATTTTTCCCAAGTTTTTTTATTGTATAATGTATGTTGAATATTCCATAAATTTGTATTTATTAAATTGGCATAGTTATAGATAATATTTACATTTTCATTATCTAATAAAATATTTATATTTCTGTATATATTTGATTTTGTATCAAAATTTGCAATTAGTGCATTAGACCATTTATATTGCTTATATAAAAAGTAAAGTAATTTTCCAGAAAGTGTTAGCACAATTACATGTATACTATTTTTTTTATCTATAGTGGTAGAAAATGTTAATACCTCATCATTTAATAGAGGAAATACTTCCGTTGCAATATATTTATGATCATATTTAGTGTAATTAATTTTATTTACTTCATTTATTTCAAATAAAAACAAATCTTTTTTAGAATCGATGATTAATTCAGTGTTCATTAAACTACCTCCTTTAAAATAAATTTAATGTTAGCACATAACTATCTTTATTTCATAATATGTAAGCAAGAGTATATTTATTAAATGAAAAGGAGTAAAATAAATATGACTGAACTAAATATGGATAATATGGTAGCAGAAATATTTCGATGCTTTGAAAAAGATTGTTTAATAGTGGATAAAGTTTTTTGTAGCTATCAACAACGAAAATGCTTTCCTAAAATAGAAGTTGATTTAGATGGAAAGTTTTACAAAAGTATAAAGTTTAAGTCAGGCTTTATAGTACCTGATACTTTATTAATTACAGATATTGAAAATAGGTCAAATTTTAAAAGAGTAAGATTTACTCTTAGAATACCTTATGAAATAACAACTAAAACTGGAACAGTAATTGAAAAATTTTTGCCAGATATATTAAAAGATATAATTGTATTTATGCCTGATTCAAGAGATGAATTTGAGTTTGATATCGTGGTTGAGACTAGTTCTTTAGTAATAGGGAATCCAATTTGCTCAGAAAATATTTTAAGTTTTGCAGTAGGTACTTTTATTATAGTAAAAGTAGTAGGAAAAGTTCAGTTATTGATTCCAACCTTTGGCTATTGTCCAGAACCAGATCCTTGTGAAGAATTTAGTCCAGAAAATATCTGTGATGAATTTGCTTATTATTCATTCCCAGATTTTTTCCAACCTCAATTTAATGATATTGTATGGGATGATTAAGAAGAGTGAAAGCTCTTCTTTTTTATTTTAAAAATTAAACTTTTTGAATGTTGACAAAAACACTAGGGTATAATATACTTATGTAAGAATACCAACTAAATTAGTTGGAATTAAAAGAGGTGGTAAAATGAGATTATCTACAAGGGGACGATATGGGCTTAAGGCTATGTATCAATTAGCCATGCATTATGGTGAAGGGCCTATACCCTTGAAACAAATTGCAGATAAGGAAGATTTATCAGAAAACTATTTAGAGCAATTAGTATCTCAATTGAGAAAAGAAGGTCTTTTAATAAGTGTAAGAGGAGCTCAAGGAGGGTATATGTTAGCTATGCCACCTGTGGAAATTACTGTAGGGAATGTTTTGCGAGTATTAGAAGGTAATTTAGCTCCTGCAGATTGTATTATAGAAGAGGATTATGGATGTGAAAAAGAGGAAAATTGTGTTACAAAATTAGTTTGGATAAAAATTAAAGATAGTATAGATGAAGTTGTAGATTCTATTACATTACAGGATATGATAGATGAAAGTATAAAAATGTAAACTGAGGAGGATGAATATGAAAGAATTCATATATATGGATAATTCTGCTACAACCGCAGTAAAAAAAGAAGTACTAGATGAAATGTTACCATATTTTTCAGAAATATATGGAAACCCTTCTAGTGTATATTCTTTAGGAAGTCGCTCTAAAGTGGCAGTAGAAGACGCTAGAGAAAAGGTAGCTAAGGCAATAGGTGCTAATTCTAAAGAGATTTTTTTTACTGCAGGTGGTTCAGAGGCTGATAATTGGGCATTAAAAGGTATTGCTTATAGAAATCGAGATAAAGGAAATCATATTATTACTACAAAAATTGAACATCATGGGATACTTCATACTTGTGAATATTTAGAAAAACAAGGTTTTAAAGTGACCTATTTAGATGTGGATGAATACGGTGTTGTAGATCTAGATCAATTAAGAGATTCTATAACTGATGAAACAATATTAATTTCCATAATGTTTGCTAATAATGAAATAGGTACTATTCAACCTATAAAAGAAATAGGTGAAATAGCAAAAGAAAAAAATATATATTTCCATACTGATGCTGTTCAAGCTATTGGTCATATTGATATAAATGTAGAAGAGTTAAATATAGATTTACTATCTATGGCTGCTCATAAGTTTTATGGGCCAAAGGGAATAGGGGCATTATATATAAGACGTGGAGTTAAAATAGATCCCCTAATTTCTGGTGGAGCTCAGGAAAAAAATCGTAGGGCAGGAACAGAGAATGTTCCTGGAATAGTAGGTATGGGAAAGGCTATTGAATTAGCTTATGAAAATTTAGAAGAGAATAATGAAAAATTGATTAAATTAAGAGATAGATTAATTGAAAAAATATTTGAGAATATTGATCATGTAAGATTAAATGGACATCCAACTAAAAGATTACCTGGAAATGTAAATATTTGTTTTGAATTTATAGAAGGTGAATCACTGTTGCTAAGCTTAGATATGGAAGGTATTGCAGCTTCTAGCGGTTCTGCATGTACTTCAGGGACATTAGATCCATCTCATGTACTACTTGCTATAGGATTACCTCATGAAATAGCTCATGGTTCATTAAGGCTTTCTCTAGGGGATTTTAATACAGAGGATGAGATAGATTATGTGGTAGAAAAATTGGTGGAAATAGTAGCTAGACTTAGGGCCATGTCTCCACTATATGAAAAAGCAAAGGGGGAAAAGTAAAATGTATTCAGAAAAAGTAATGGAACATTTTAGAAATCCAAGAAATGTTGGAGAAATAGAAAATGCAGATGGTATAGGAGAAGTAGGAAATCCAAAATGTGGAGATATAATGAAGATGTATTTAAAAATAGAGGGAGATACTATAATAGATGTTAAATTTAAAACTTTTGGATGTGGTTCGGCAATTGCATCTTCTAGTATGGCTACTGAGTTGATTAAAGGTAAAACAATTCAAGAAGCTATGAAGATAACTAATAAGGCAGTGGCAGAGGCTTTAGATGGATTACCTCCAATTAAGATGCATTGTTCAGTATTAGCAGAACAAGCTATTAAAGCGGCTCTTTTAGATTATTCTAAAAAAAATAATATTATTATTGAAGGTTTAGAAGATTTTGATCCTAATGAAGATCCTCATGATCATCATTAAATAATAGAATATATACCTCTTCTTTTTTAAAAATGGCAATATAATGTAATATTGCTAAAAAATAAAAGAATTAAATTTTTGGTAGGTGTTAAAATAATAAATACAAAGAATAAAGGAGAGGATATATGTGAACAATAATGGTTTTAAAAATGGAGCTTTACTAGGCACTATATTAGGGGTCTCTTTAGGATTGGCATTTGGTATAAAAATGAGTCCACTTCAAAAAAGAAAAATTATGAGAAATATAAAAAATGCTAGATATAGCTTAAAAGATGGAATAAATTCTTTAAGGGGATAGGCAGCAATTGCTGCCTATTTAAATAATTAAAATGAACTGGGAAGTAATGGGGATTAAATCTCCAATATTAATCAAAAGCATGATAATTTCAGTTTTTATATTTATTATTCTTCTCATTTATTATTTAATCAATATTGGAAATAGATATATTCCTGAAAATAGGCAAATAAGGATAAGTAAAAAAAGGACATTACCTATATTAGTTGGGATTATCTTTATATATTTATTTTATCTATTATCTAAGAAATATAATATTATACATGATATGATTTATACTGTGATTATATCCATAGTACTAGCATATTTAATTAATCCTATTGTAAATTATTTAGAAAGATATAAAGTTAGGCGAGGAATTGCAGTAATATTTGTATATATGGTAGTCTTAGGTATAATCCTTATTTTGTCTTTTATAATAGTCCCTAAAACAGGAAGAGAAATTAAAAGATTGCTTAATGTATTGCCGGATTATTTTCATAGAATTTCAAAATTTATGGATAATATATATATAAAGTATTATGAAAATATGGATAATATGCCTTCTGTATTTCAGGGTGTTGATGAGGTTATTATAAATTATATAGAAAGATTAGAAAATAGTATAAGCATAAGTGTATCACGATTTTTTGAAGGTATAATATCTACTTTTTCTAAAATAATAAGTTTGGTTTTAATACCCATATTAACTTTTTATTTTATTAAAGATAGAGATTATTTTAAAGAAAAAATTTATATAGCAATCCCTAAAGGTATAAGAGAAGATGTTAGGAGTTTAGCCATAGAAATGGATATGGTCTTAGGCCAATTTGTACGAGGACGATTGTTATTAGCTCTATATGTTGGCATAGCTACTACCATATTATTGCTATTGTTTAGAGTGGATTTTGCTATAATTATTGGATTAATTACTGGCATAGCAGATATTATACCCTATTTAGGACCTTTTTTAGGATTTTTGCCAGCGGTATTTTTTGCATTCTTATATAGTCCTACTAGAGCTCTTTGGGTAGCCATATTTTTTTTAGGAATTCAATGGGTTGAAAATAATGTATTAGCACCAAAAATCATAGGGGAAAGTACAGGCATACATCCAATAACTGTACTTTTAGCATTGGTTTTAGGTGGAGGGATATTTGGTATATGGGGAATGATTTTGTCTATTCCATTGATTGCTATAATAAAAATATTGTATAATTATTTTATAAAAAAATTAATTCATTAGATACTAGGGAATAGATAGGAATTTTTAAATTAGCTTTATTGACAAATATCTAGCTTTAAACTATAATCCAAATATAGGATAAGACTATTTTCTCGTCCCTCAGAATTAGGGACGAATTTTTTATAAATTATGATTTAAATTTTAAAAGAGGTGTAAATAGATGAAAAAGATGGGACTGCACGAAATTAGAAAAGAATATTTAAAATTTTTTCAGGGAAAAGGCCATTTAATCATGCCTTCATTTTCACTGATACCGAAGGAAGATAAATCATTACTACTAATAAATGCAGGAATGGCACCATTAAAACCTTATTTTACAGGAGAAAAAACTCCGCCAAGTAAAAGGGCAACTAGTTGTCAAAAATGTATTAGGACTGCAGATATTGAAAATGTAGGGAAAACTACTAGACACGCTACCTTTTTTGAAATGCTTGGAAACTTTTCTTTTGGTGACTATTTCAAAAAAGAAGCCATAGAATGGGCTTGGGAGTTTTTAACTAAGATATTAGAAATTCCAGAAGAAGATTTATGGGTTTCAATATATGTAGATGATGATGAGGCTTTTGAAATATGGAATAAAGATATAGGCTTAGATGAAGAAAGGATAGTTCGTTTAGGCAAAGAAGATAATTTTTGGGAACTAGAGATTGGACCATGTGGTCCTTGTTCAGAAATTTATGTAGATATGGGAGAGGAATTTGGCTGTGGATCTGATAATTGTAAGCCAGGTTGTGAATGTGATAGATTTATTGAAATATGGAATTTAGTATTTACACAATTCGATAAAGATTTAGATGGAAATTATCATCCATTAGAACATCCTAATATAGATACAGGAATGGGTTTAGAGAGAATTGCTACAGTTATAGAGAAAGCTCCTAATATATTTGAAATAAAAGCTATTAGAGATATTTTAGCTACTGTAGAAAAAGTATCTGATTTGGAATATGGAGTAAGTTCTCAAAATGACTTATCTATGAGAATAATAACAGACCACAGTAGAGCTATGGTGTTTTTAGTTTCTGATGGTGTACTTCCAAGTAATGAGGGAAGAGGATATGTACTGAGAAGGCTCATTAGAAGGGCAGCAAGACATGGAAAATTACTTGGAATTGAAGGAGCATTTTTAAATACCATAGTGGAAAAGGTAATAGATTCTTGGAAAGTAGAATATCCCGAAATAAAAGAAAAAGAGGAATATATTAAAAAAGCAATTAGTGCAGAGGAAGAAAAATTTCAGGAAACTATAGATCAAGGAATTCATATATTGGAAAATTATATTGAAAACATGATAGACAATAAGGAAAATTGTTTAAGTGGAGAGAAAGCATTTAAATTATATGATACTTATGGATTTCCACTAGATTTAACTAAAGAAATTTTAGAGGAAAAAAAATTAATAGTAGATGAAGATGGATTTAATCAATATATGGAAGAACAAAGGCATAGGGCTAGAAAGGCTAGAGAGGGAAATTCTGATTCAGGATGGAAAAATGGAGATTTTACAGAAATATTTAAGGATTATAAAACATCATTTAAAGGTTATGAATTATTAGAATTAGAAACAGAAGTATTAGGGATAATTATAGACAATAAATCTATAGATAAAATAGATGAAGGAGAAGAAGGAATTATTATATTAAAAGAAACACCTTTTTATGCTGAATCTGGAGGTCAGGTAGGAGATATTGGATTTATAAAAAATGATAATTTCATAGGAGAGATTATAGATACTAAATATGCAAATGATACTATTATTCATCTAGTTAAAGTGAAAAAAGGAAGTATTGGAATAGGAAATAAAGTATTTGCTCAAGTAGATGGGAAAAATAGAAAAGATATTATGAGAAATCACTCTGCTACTCATTTACTACATCAGGCTTTAAAAGATGTATTGGGAGATCATGTAAATCAAGCAGGTTCTATAGTATTACCTAATAGATTAAGATTTGACTTTACCCATTTTGAGGCTGTAAGTCCAGAGGAATTAAAAGAAATTGAAAGAATAGTTAATGAAAAGATTCTAGAAGATTTAAATGTGAAAACCATAGAAACTATATTAGAAGAATCTCGAAATATGGGTGTAATAGGACTTTTTGAGGATAAATATAAAGACCAAGTTAGAGTTGTTCAAATGGGAGATTTTTCCAAGGAATTATGTGGAGGAACTCATGTAGAGAATACAGGGAATATAGGATTGTTTAAAATAGTATCTGAATCTAGTATTGCTTCAGGTATTAGAAGGATTGAGGCTATTACAGGTGAAGGAGTTTATAGATATTTAAATAAAATAGAAGAAAATCTAGATAATCTTAGCAATATATTAAAGACTAACAAAAATGAATTAGTAGATAGAGCTGAAAACCTTACTGAGGAATTAAAGGAAAAAGAAAAAGAGATAGAATCCTTAAAAGCTAAAATGGCATTATCTATTTTAGATGAAATAGTAGATAGTAAAATAGATATAGAGGGTATAAATATTATAGCTTATAATGTAGGAAATATGGATATGAATTCTTTAAGAAATTTAGGAGATAAGATTAAAAACAAATTAGGCACTGGTGTTATCGTATTATCATCAGTTTACAATGACAAGCTTTTCTTTGTGTCTATGGTTACAAAAGATTTAGTAAAAAGAGGAATACATGCTGGTAATATAATAAAAGAAGTTGCAAAAGTAACTGGCGGAGGTGGAGGCGGCCGTCCAGATATGGCACAGGCTGGGGGTAAAGATATAGAAAAAATTGATGAGGCTTTAGATATGGTCCAAAATATTGTAAGAGATCAGTTAAAATAAATATTTGCCTATTTTGGCTAATATTTATTTTAACACTGTATATTATATTTATGATATGGTATATATATTATAGGGGGTGTTTTTGTGAGTAGTAATTTTAATGAAACTATGAAATTTGAACCACCAAAAGAAAGAGCAGATGAAGTTAGAGAAATAATATTTACTGTTTATAAGGCCTTAGAAGAAAAAGGCTATGATCCTATTAATCAAATAATCGGATATATTTTATCTGGTGATCCAACTTATATAACTAGTCATAATGATGCAAGAGGTATAATTAGAAAAGTAGAACGAGATGAATTATTAGAGGAAATTTTAGGATATTATTTAAAAAATGAAAAAGAGGTTTAGGAGAGAAAGATAATTGAATACTAAAAGAATAAATCTATTCATTTTAATAATTATTACTATGTTTATTTTTACAATTCAGCCTGGATATAGTATGGAAAAAACTAGTATTGATACTAAGGTATATATTATAGTTGTAAACAAACTTAGCTTATTAGATATAGAAAATATGCCGAATTTGAATAGATTAATAGATGAGGGAAGCATAGGACTAATGAATACTCGTGGTTTAAATGGGTATACAGGTGGAGAAGGATTTGCTACTATAAATGCATCTGGTAAATCTTATGCAGATAATGAAAGCAGTCAATTTCATAATTTAACTGGAGAATATAAAGAAATTTATGAGAATAGAATAGGGCTTTTAAATGAGGAATATGCTATTGGAAATATACAAATGGGGAAACTATATAATCAAAATGAAAAAAATAGATATTCTCCATATATTGGCGGGCTAGGAGATATTCTTCATAAGGCTTATCTTAAAACTGCTGTTTTTGGTAATAGCGATATAGAAGAAGAGCTAATTAGAGTCTCTGCTTTAATACCAATGGATTCAAAAGGTCTTATTGATTATGGAAATATAGATAATATATTAGCTGAAGACATAAACTACCCCTATGGTTTTAAAACGGATTATGAGAAAATACTTAAAGAATTAGCTGAAATTGAGGATGATGCCTCCTTAATTGTAATAGATACTGGAGATTTATATAGACTTAATAATTATGGAGATTTTTTATCTTTAGATGTATTTGAACAGAAGAGAAATATAATAATAAAGGATATAGATAATTTTATTGGAGATTTAGAAGCCAAAATAGATGAGAAAAATTCACTATTAATGGTCATAAGCCCCAATAAGGCAGAAGAAAGAATAGATGGAAGTAGGCTTACTCCAATTGTGCTTTGGGGAAAAGATATTGAAAATGGTGTGCTAACATCTTCTACAACTAATAAAAAGGGAATTGTGACTAATTTAGATATTTCTCCTACAATATTAGAGGTTTTAAATATTTCAACGAATAATATATCAGGTTCTTCTATGAGAACATTAGAAGAAAACAAATCTTTGGAATATGTTAAATCCATTAATGGACGAATTAATACAGCTAATAAAGTTAGAACTAAAACTTTGTCATTGTATGGAACAATATCTATAATTATTCTATCAATTTTTTTAATTATATTTTTATTGAATATAAATATAACTGATCATATTGGGAAAAATTTACTATTATTATTATATGTTATTCCTATGGTTTTTATATTAAATTCCTTATTTAATATAAATAGCATATTTAAATTTGTTATTAGTTTATTTGTATTTATAAGTATACTGGTTCTAATTATTAAAAAGTATGATGCAGAGAAAATCATATCTATTATAACTATTATTTATTTTATTTTAATAATAATAGATTTATTATCAAATAATTATTTAACTAGATTTTCTATTCTTAGCTATGATCCTATTATTGGAGCTCGTTATTTTGGCATAGGGAATGAAATGATAGGAATATTTTTAGCTATTACATCTATAATGAGTGGACTATTATTGGAAAGATTTAGCAATAGAGCTTTTTCAATATTTATCCTATTAATATCTATATTATTTGTAGGACATCCAAAATTAGGTGCCAATATTGGAGGAACTATGGCTTTAGTCTTTGCATCTTTTTATTTCATATTGTTAAAAAAAGATAGGCAATTTAGTTTTAAAAATATAATTATTGCAATAGCATTAATTGGAGTAATTATAGTAGGTTTAGCTTATATAGATATATATTTAAATCCAAATCCTACTCATTTAGGAAAGAGTTTAATCTTATTAAGTGAGGATGGATTAGGAATTGTACAGAATATAATAAATAGGAAAGTTTTAATGAATATAAAATTAACAGGTTCTACTATTTGGACTAAAGTTTTATTTGTAAATATTTTAGTTCAAATTACAATTTCCTATATATTCAAAGAGAAAATAGAAAATCTACTAGACAATGGCTTAGGGAAAGGTATTTTAACTGGTATTTTAGGTGCTATTATGGGTTTATTGCTAAATGATTCGGGAGTAATATTATCTGCATTAGCAATGAATTTAATCACCATATTTTTATTGATTACAATTTTAAAAGATTTAGAAACATTAAAAGAGGAAGTGGATTAATTGGAAAGGGTGGAATTAGGAAATACAGGTATACAAGTGTCTAGGCTTTGCTTTGGTTCTTTGACTATGACACCGTTTCAGGCTAATCTTTCTGTAAAAGAGGGAGCGGAGTTAATACAATATGCCTATTCAAAGGGAATAAATTTTCTAGATACAGCGGAAATATATGATAATTATAAATATATTAAAGAGGCATTGAAAAATATAGATAGAAAAGATTATGTGATAACTACAAAATGCTATGCTTATTCAAAAGAAACAGCAGAGGAAAGTCTGAATTTAGCACTAAAAGAATTAGATACAGATTATATAGATATATTTTTACTTCATGAACAGGAAAGTGAACATACTATTCGTGGTCATTATGAGGCTATTGAATACTTTTTAAAAGCCAAATCTCAAGGGAAAATTAGGGCAATTGGAATATCTACTCATAGGGTAGAAGGTGTGCTCGGAGCCAATAAATATAATGAAATTGAAGTAATTCATCCTATTATAAATATGAAAGGAATTGGCATACAAGATGGGAGCGTTGAGGATATGCTAAAGGCCATAGAAGAGGCCTATAATTTAGGGAAAGGCATATATGGAATGAAACCACTAGGTGGAGGACATCTAATAGCTAAGTCTCAAGAAGCATTTAATTTTGTGAAAAATATTCCTTATATCTATTCTTTTGCTATTGGGATGCAATCTAAAGATGAAATTGATTGTAATATATCTTTAATGGAAACAGGAGTAGTACCAGAAGATTTAAAGGAAAATTTGAGAAAAAAGAAAAGAAAGTTAATCGTTGCAGATTACTGTATTGGCTGTGGAAACTGTGTTAGAACTTGTAAACAAAATGGAATTGAAATTATAGATGGTAAGGCAGTACCTAATGGGAACTGTATATTATGTGGTTATTGTGCGAGAAATTGTCCGGAATTTTGTATAAAGGTAATATAAGATAGGAGAGAATATGGAAAGAGTAATGGGATTAGATCTTGGGGATAAAACAATTGGTGTAGCTATATCAGATCCACTATTAATAACTGCCCAAGGTTTAAAAACTATAAGAAGAGAAAATATTAAAAAGGATATAGCTGAATTAAAGAATATTATAGCGAAGTATAATATTACTAAAATAGTAATGGGATTTCCTAAAAATATGAATAATACTGTAGGCCCTCAGGGGGAAAAGGTATTAGATTTTGTGGAGGAATTGAAGAAAAGAATAGATATTGAAATTATCTTAGAAGATGAAAGATTGACTACTGCTATTGCAGAGAAAATATTAATCCATGGTGATGTTAGTAGAGAAAAGAGAAAGAAAGTAATAGATACAGTGGCAGCGACTTATATCTTGCAAACATATTTAGATAGAAGAGGGTGAGAATATGTACGATAAGATAATTTTATTAGATGAAATGGGAAATGAAGTAGAGTTTCAAGTGTTGGCAACTTTTGGAATTGATGATATGGATTATGCAGCATTACTTCCAATGGATGAGTTTGAAGGTTTAACTTATTTACTTAGAATAGAATATGATGATTTTGGAGAGGCTTTTTTTAGAGGTATAGATGATGAAGAGGAACTTAAAGAAGTAATTGAAGTTTTTGAAGAGATACAAAAGGAAAAACTACAATAAACCTAATGGTTGACAAATGGCTTATCTATTAGTATTCTATAATATAGGATAATAAGCGGGTGAAAAAATGGATTTTAATATGGATGAGGTTAAGGAAAAGTTTAAAAAAGAAGGGTATAAACTAACTACCCAAAGAAGGATTATTTTAGATGTAATAGTTGAAAATCAAGAAAAGCATTTAAATCCTGAAGAAATCTATGATATTGTAAAAGTTAGATATCCAGAAATAGGTATAGCAACTGTATATAGGACATTGCAATTACTAGAAAAGTTAAATATTATATATAAATTAAATTTTGACGATGGGTATAATAGATATGAACTAAATAAGAGCTCAGATAATCACCATCATTTAGTATGTTTAAAATGTGGAAAGGTTATGGAGGTTAAATTGGATTTATTGGAAAAACTAGAAAATGAGATTGAAGAAGAAAATGGCTTTAAGATTGTAGACCATAATGTAAAGTTTTTTGGATACTGTGCGGACTGCCAAGAATAAATCCCATTTAGGGATTTATTTTTTTAAGTTAAATTATACGGTAATCCTATGACTATATGAATTTAAAATGGGGAAATTAAATAATAGAAAATTAAATAATAAAGGAGATGATGAAATGGCAAGAAAGCCAAATAAGCTAAAGATTATTCCACTAGGTGGATTAGGGGAAATCGGAAAAAATATTACTATACTTGAATACAAAGACGATATTATAATTATAGATTGTGGAATGTCGTTTCCAGAGGATGAGATGCTGGGAATAGACATAGTAATACCAGATATTACTTATTTATTCAAAAATAAGGAAAAAATACGTGGGATGGTATTAACTCATGGTCATGAAGATCATATAGGAGGTATTCCTTATGTGCTTAAAAGATTGAATATGCCTGTATATGGTACTAAATTGACACTAGGCTTACTAGAAAACAAATTGAAAGAACACAATATTACCAATGTAGAGTTAAACGAAGTAAGGGCATCGGATATAATTAAATTAGGTTGTTTCACTATAGAACTTATAAAAACTAGCCATAGTATACCAGATAGTGTGGCATTGGCAATAAATACACCAGTAGGTATGGTAGTTCATACGGGAGATTTTAAAATTGATTATACACCTATTAATGATAATTTAATAGATTTACACAAGTTTGCGGAAATAGGCAGTAAGGGAGTATTGGTTTTATTGGCAGATAGTACTAATGTGGAAAGACCAGGCTATACTATGTCGGAAAGAACTGTAGGTGATACTTTTAATGATATATTTTTAAAGGCACCTCAGAGGATTATAGTCGCTACTTTTGCGTCTAATGTCCATAGGGTTCAACAGGTATTTAATGCTGCAGAACTATATAATAGAAAAGTTGTAGTATCTGGTAGGTCTATGATAAATACTGTAAATGTAGCTACAGATTTAGGCTATTTACGAATGAAAGAAGGAACTTTAATTGATATCAATGATATGAATAAATATGAAAGCAATGAGATTGTAATACTAACTACTGGTAGCCAAGGAGAGCCGATGTCTGCGTTATCTAGAATGGCTTTTTCAGAGCATAGAAAAATCGAATTAGTTCCTGGAGATTTAGTAGTTATATCTGCTTCACCTATTCCAGGAAATGAAAAGACTGTATCTAGAGTTATAAACAAACTAATGGAATTGGGAACAGAGGTAATTTATGAAGCCTTGGCAGATGTTCATGTATCTGGTCACGCTTGTCAAGAGGAATTAAAATTAATTCATACTCTGTTGAAACCACGTTATTTTATACCAGTCCATGGAGAATATAGACATTTAAAAAAACATGGGGAATTAGCAATGGAATTGGGAATGCCTAGGGAAAATATATTTTTAGGAAACAATGGTTCAGTATTTGAATTTACTAAGAATTCAGCAAGTATAGGCAAATCAGTTCAAGCAGGAAATATTTTAGTAGATGGACTAGGTGTTGGAGATGTAGGAAATATAGTTCTCAGAGATAGAAAACATCTTTCGGAAGATGGACTTATAGTAGTTGTTGTAACTATGAGTAAGCAAGAAGGAAAGGTTATAGCAGGTCCAGATATTATATCTAGGGGCTTTGTCTATGTAAGAGAATCTGAAGATTTGATGGAAGAATCTAGAACTATCGTAAGAGAGGTATTGACTGAATGTGAAAAGAAGAATATAACTGATTGGGCCACATTAAAGTCTAATATAAGAGAAGCTTTACGTAGCTTTATTTATGAAAAAATAAAACGAAATCCTATGATTTTACCTATAATAATGGAAGTATAAAAAAATTCTAGCTTATGTTTGGCATAGGCTAGGATTTTTGTTTTTCATTACTGTTAAAATATATCAATTAATGATATAATACTATATTAAATGGTTCGTTTCGATATTAAAAAATTTAGGAGGTAATAATATGAACAATGCTTATGATTTAGCACATCAATTAGCAAGAGCTATAAAGGATTCCGATGAGTATAAATCCTATATAGAGAAGAAAGATGCTTTAGATCAAGATGAAAAGAATAAAAAAATGGTAGAAGATTTTCAAAAACAGATATTAGAATTACAATTAGATTATATGTCTGGCAAAGAAATTGATGAAAATGAAATTGAAAAATTAGGCAAATTAGAGGAAGTGTTAAACTTAAATCCAGTAATAAATAGCTATTTTCAAGCAGAATTAAGATTTTCTAAACTGGTACAAGATATAAATAACATTATTGGAGACGCAATAGAGGATGCAATAGATATTGAATAGAGCTAGAAAATTATTGTATAATATAATAGATAAATATCTATTAAAGGTGGAGATTTTGTGACAGAATCAACTAAAGTTAAAAATGGTAAAAACAATAAAGGTAAGATCATAGCTTTACTAATTATTATAATATTAATAATAGTAGGTAGATCTTATTATAAAAAAGGTTTTTTAGCAGTTGATGTAGACAATCCTAAGGAAGTTAATATTGAAATACCTCAAGGTAGTTCTAGTACTAAGATTGCAGATATACTATTAGAAGAAGGTTTAATAAAAAACAAAAACATATTCAAAATAGCGCTTAGAGAAAAAGAGGCAGATGGGAAATTAAAAGCAGGAAATTATTTATTAAATACTGGAATGGATGTATATAATATAATAAATGAATTAACTAAAGGTGCAAAAAATGAAAATGTAGTGCAATTTACTATTCCAGAAGGATATGAAATACGTCAAA
>CAZMBD010000001.1:0-136843 GCA_964564325.1 uncultured Clostridiaceae bacterium | reverse complement strand
TTACGAAACTTATGGTTTTGTAACTGGAATAATATTTTTAGGAATTTCTTTTTTTATTGTTAGAAAAATTGACAAATCTATACAAAATAAAGATGAAAAGGCTATGGAAATGGTAAAGATATTATATTAGTTAGGAGGCAATATACTTGAGTTTTAAAACTAATGATAATGATGCTATTATCAAAAGGTTAAGAAGAATAGAGGGACAAGTCAAAGGCATTCAAAAAATGGTAGAAGAAGGGAAGTGCTGTGGAGATATATTGATTCAAATTGCAGCAGTTCGCTCTGCTATGAATTCTGTAGGTGGATTAATACTTGAAAATCATATGAAAGATTGTTTAAAATCTTATTTAGATGGAGAAACTGGAGATGAGACTTTAGATAGTTTGGTAGATACAATGGTTAAATATACAAAACAAAATTAGGCTTTAAACTTAACTCTTTTTATAGATTGGGACAAAAATGTAGATATTATTACACCTATGGAGATAGCTGCAGCTATAAAAAAGGTTTCAGTGCCTTTGCTTGCAGCTAAATGAAAATCTTTTTGAACCAAGGCTAACATAGTATAATACATACCAGCACCAGGTACTAATGGCACTATTCCAGGTATAATGTACACTGTTGCTGGTTTTTTATAATGCCTAGCAAATAATTCTCCTAAAATTCCTACAACAACGGCAGCAAAAAATGTGCCAGTTATATTACTATCTAAATATAAGGAAGTAGCATAGAAAATAATCCATCCAATAGCTCCAATAAAACCAGATTTAATAATGGAATTTTTAGGAATGCCAAATAATACAGCAAATCCTATGGTAGATAAATAAGAGAATAAAAATAGTTTTATAATATTCATTATATAAACCTCCTATAATAAATATTTAATACAATTCCCACGCCAAAGGCAATGGCAAGTGCAGAAAAAATTGCTTCCATACCTCTAGAGAGACCAGATAAAAAATCTCCTGATATAGTATCTCTGAGGGCGTTGGTAATGGGAACTCCTGGTACTAGGGACATGATAGAACCTATGATTATTGTATCCATATTTTGACCAATACCAATATTTACTGCTAATATAGATAAAATAGATGCAATAGTAGCGCCTATAATATTATTTATAAAGAAAGTCATTTTATGTTTATCAATTTTACTTATAGTAAATAAAACTACTAAACTTACTAAATATGAGGATATAAAATCTAAAAAATTTCCACCAAATAGTAGGGTAAAAAAGGAGCAAGCCATTGCACCAAGAAAATTTTTTGTCTTTATATTATATCCTTTTATTTTATTGATTTCTTTTAATTTTTGAAATCCCTCATCTATTGACATATTAGAATTTACAAATTCTCTAGAAAATTCATTTACCAATGCTATTTTATTTAAATCTATTTTAATAGATTTAATTCTAACAAGATATGTCATCATTTCTCCATCATGTTCTAAAGATACAAAAATACCAGTAGGAGTGACAAAGGCATCTGCATATTTAATTTGTTTTCTAGATTTACAAATTCTTTCAATAGTGTCTTCTACTCTATAAGTTTCTGCACCATTTTTTAACATGACTTTGCCTGTTAAGGCGGCTAATAAAAGAAGTTTCTTTGCTTCTTTTCTATCTTTTTCAATTAAATCCACTAAATTCACCTCATAATGATTATATAGTTGTAAATAATTAAAATTAAATATATAATGAATTTGTAAGAAATATAATATTATTATTTTATGTCTATTTAATGATTTATATTATATCAAACAAGGAGGTTTTAATAAATGGATTTTACAAATTTATCAAAAAATGATCCTGAAATAATGGAAATAATTGAAATGGAAACAAATAGGCAAAGGGAACATTTAGAATTAATAGCTTCAGAGAACTTTGTTAGTCCTCAAGTTATGGAGGCAATGGGTAGTCAATTGACTAACAAATATGCAGAAGGATATCCAGCTAGAAGATATTATGGTGGTTGTGAATATGTGGATATGGTAGAAAATTTAGCAATAGATAGATTGAAAGAGTTATTTGGGGCAGAACATGCAAATGTGCAACCTCATTCAGGTTCTAATGCAAATTTAGGAGTATATTTTTCAGTACTTAAACCAGGAGACAAGGTATTGGGAATGAATTTATCACAAGGTGGACACCTAACTCATGGTAGTCCAGTTAATATATCTGGGACATATTTTAATTTTGTAGATTATGGAGTAGATGAAAAAACAGAAGTTATAGATTATCAAAAAGTAAGAGAAATTGCCATTAAAGAAAAACCTAAAATGATTGTAGCAGGTGCTAGTGCATATCCAAGAATAATAGATTTTAAGAAGTTTAGAGAAATAGCAGATGAAGTTGGAGCGTATTTAATGGTAGATATGGCACATATAGCTGGACTTGTAGCAGCTGGACTTCATCCAAGTCCAGTACCATATGCAGATTTTGTAACCACTACTACACATAAAACTTTAAGAGGTCCAAGAGGTGGTGCTATACTTTGCAAAGAAAAATATAAAAAGGCAATAGACAAGGCTATATTTCCTGGCATTCAAGGTGGCCCTTTAATGCATGTAATTGCAGCTAAAGCAGTTAGTTTTGGGGAAGCATTACAAGATGATTTTAAAGAATACCAAAAACAAATTATAAAAAATGCAAGTGCATTAGCGGATGCTTTAAAAGAGGAAGGTTTTAGA
Source organism: uncultured Clostridiaceae bacterium (assembly GCA_964564325.1). GTDB lineage: Bacteria > Bacillota > Clostridia > Tissierellales > Tepidimicrobiaceae > JAAZMA01. The sequence goes on along the minus strand of CAZMBD010000001.1, from coordinate 134,152 downwards.
CTTGTTTCTGATGGTACCGATAATCATTTAATATTATTAGATGTTAGGCCTAAAGGATTAACTGGTAAAAAAGCTGAGGAACTTTTTGAGTCAGTAAATCTTACAACTAATAAAAATACCATACCTTTTGATCCAGAAAGTCCATTTGTAACTTCAGGAGTAAGAATTGGAACTCCAGCAGTTACGACAAGGGGAATGAAAGAAAATGAGATGAAGGAAATAGCAAAGATTATGAGTTTAGCATTGGATGAAAACAATGATAGGGAAGAAGTAAGAAATATGACATTAGAATTATGTAAGAAATTCCCACTATATGAATAATAGATAGTTAAAAACAACTATCATTTTAAGACCAGGTCTTGGAATGATAGTTGTTTTACTTTAAAGATTTATATACCATTTTTTAATTTATTTTGTTATAATGATATAAATGGGAATTAGAAAGGATAATATATGGAATTAAAAAAGTTAAATGGAAATAGAAATATTATAGAAAATGTAAAAGTAGGTAGTATAGCTGAAGAGTTAGAAATTGAACCAGGAGATATTTTAAAATCTATTAATGGTAGGGAAGTTAAGGATATAATAGATTATAAATTTTTAATAACTGATGAATATGTGGAAGTAGAAATAGAAAAGGTCAATGGAGAGATTTGGCTATTAGAGATTGAGAAGGAATTTGATGAGGATTTAGGAATAGAATTTACAAATCCACTAATTGATAAAGCTAGATCTTGTAGAAATAAATGTATATTTTGTTTTATAGATCAATTGCCTAAAAATATGAGAGAAACTTTATATTTTAAAGATGATGATTCTAGACTATCATTTTTACAAGGAAATTTTATTACATTGACTAACATGAGTGATGAAGATATTAATAGGATTATTGCATATAGAATAAGCCCTATTAATGTATCAGTTCATACTACAAATCCAGATTTAAGAGTAAAAATGCTAAATAATAAAAATGCAGGTAAGGTATTTACTATATTACAAAAATTCAAGGAGGCTAATCTTGAAATCAATTGCCAAATAGTACTGGTACCTGGGGTAAATGATGGTGTAGAATTGGAAAGGACTTTGACAGACCTATCTAGTCTGTATCCAAGTGTTAAATCAGTGGCTATAGTGCCAGTAGGCATAACTAAATATAGAGAAGGACTTGCTAAGATTAGAACTTTTAATAAATTAGAGTCTAAAGAATTCTTAAAATTTATAAAAAAAGAACAGGAGAAATTTTTAAATAATCTGGGAACTAGATTTGCATTTGCTTCTGATGAGTTTTATGTTATGGCAGAAATGTCTTTACCAGATTATGATGATTATGAGGGGTTTCCTCAATTAGAAAATGGTGTAGGTCTAATGAAATCCTTTGAATATGAAGTTGAAAAAGAGCTTGAAGATATTCATAAGAACATCTCTTTAGATAAAAACTATGTAATAGCTACTGGAACTTTGGCTAAAAGTTTTATGGAAGAAATTGCAAATAAAGCAATGAATAAATTTCAAAAATTAAAACTTAATGTAATACCAATTAATAATAAATTCTTTGGAGAAACTATTACAGTATCAGGATTAATTACAGGAAGAGATTTAATATCTCAATTAAAGGATATTGATAATGTTGATGGAGTGATAATCCCAAAATCCATGTTAAGAAGAGATAGTGAGATTTTTTTAGATGATTTAACTGTCGAAGATATAGAAAATCAATTAAAGACCCAAGTAATACCAGTAGAGGTATCGGGTAAAGAATTTGTTAATTTGTTTAGGAAGGCTTAGGTGATATAATGGATAGACCAGTTGTATGTATTGTGGGTAGACCAAATGTTGGGAAATCCACATTATTTAATAGAATAACAGGAAAGAGAATTGCCATTACGGAGGATACTCCTGGAGTGACTAGAGATAGGATATATTCTGAAGCAGAATGGCTTAATAAGTATTTTACATTAATCGATACTGGTGGATTAGAGCCAGAATCTGAAGAAATAATACCGTTAAATATTAGGAGACAGGCAGAAATTGCCATTGAAACTGCTGATGTAATATTATTTGTAGTGGATGGACTAGACGGTGTTACTGCTACAGATAGGGACATTGCAGATATTTTAAGGAGATCTGGAAAAGAGGTGCTTTTAGTATGCAATAAAATTGATTCTAAAAAGTCATCTGATCATATTTTTGAATTTTATGAATTAGGCATAGGAGAACCTTTATTAGTTTCAGCGGAACAGGGATTAGGAATAGGTGATTTATTAGATGAAATTATAAAACATTTTCCCGAGCATAAGGACACAGATTACCACGAAGATATTATAAAAGTTGCTGTTATTGGCAAACCAAATGTAGGAAAATCATCATTAATTAATAATATTTTAGGAGAAGATAGAGTAATTGTTACAGATATTCCTGGTACTACTAGGGATGCAATAGATACTTATTTTACTTATGATGAGGATCGCTATTTATTTATAGATACTGCAGGTTTAAGGAGAAAGAGAAGCATTTATGAAAATGTGGAGCGATATAGTGTAGTTCGTACATTGACTGCAGTAGATAGATCTGATATATGTATTTTAGTGATAGATGGTACTGAGGGTATTACAGAGCAAGATACAAAGATTGCTGGTTATGCTTATGAACAAGGGAAGGGAATGATAATAGCAGTTAATAAATGGGATATTGTAGAAAAAGAGACTAATACTCCTAGAGATATGGAAAGAGAAATAAGAAATAAACTAGGTTTTATAACCTATGCACCTATTGTATTTATTTCTGCTAAAACGGGGAAAAGGGTAAATAAATTATTTGAATTAATTAAAATTGTAAATAATAATTATAATTTAAGAATTAGTACAGGAGTTTTAAATGATATAATAAATGAAGCAGTTATTTTAAATCAACCACCTTCAGATAAGGGAAATAGGCTAAAAATTTATTATGGTACTCAAGTAGCTGTTAGACCACCAAAATTTTTGATATTTATTAATAAAAAGCAACTTATGCATTTTTCATATGAAAGATATTTGGAAAATCAAATTAGACAATATTTTGGTTTCGAAGGAGTGCCTATTAAATTAGAAATGAGAGAAAGAGGTGAGTAATTTGAAAAATCCTTTTATAGTTGCTTTGATCTCTTATTTTATTGGAAACTTTTGTTCAGCTTATATTCTAGGTAGAATTTTCAAAAAGGAAGATATTAGAGAAAGTGGCAGTAAAAATGCTGGAGCTACCAATGCCTTAAGAGTTTTTGGAAAGAAAATCGGAATCTTTGCTTTTATATTAGATGTTCTAAAAGGAATGTTAGCAGTTAATATTGGTAATAAACTTTTTGGCTATAATGGAATGTTAATTGCAAGTATATTTGTAATAGTAGGTCACAATTACCCAGTGCTTTTAGGATTTAAAGGAGGTAAGGGCATGGCTGCATCTATAGGGGTAATGTTGTCCTTACATTGGCCTACTGCTTTAGTATGCATTGTTATTGGTGTATTAGTAATAGCAAAAACTAGATATGTTTCCCTAGGCTCTATTATTGCAGCTGCTTTAGTTCCTATAATAGGAAGTATTATGAATAGGCCTTTTAATAAGGGATATTTTATTACAACATTAATTTTGGCTATTATGGCAATATATAGACATAGATCTAATATTAAAAGATTAATAAACAAAGAAGAGTTTAAAATTGGAGAAAGAGTATAAATTGAGGTGAAGTTTAAGATGACAAAAATAGGTGTAATTGGGGGAGGTAGCTGGGGAACTGCACTGGCAATACTTCTTGCAAATAAAAATAATGAGGTACATATCTGGGTGAGAGATGAATTACAATTAAAACAAATGAAAGAATTAAGAGAAAATAAAAAATATTTGCCTGGTGTTTTTATTCCAGATGAAATAGTCGTAACAAATGATATTTCCAAAGTTATTTATAATAAAGAATTAATAGTGCTTGCAGTAGCTTCTCATGGAATTAGAGAGAGCTTAAATGAAGGTAAAAAAGATTTTAATAAGGAACAGGTAATAGTTAATGTAGCTAAGGGTATTGAAAATGATACTTTACTTAGGATTTCTGAGATTGTAGAGGAAATTTTACCTAATAATCCATATGGAGTATTATCTGGACCGTCCCATGCTGAGGAAGTGGCTAAAAATGTTCCTACTACAGTTGTTTCAGCTTCAAATGATGAGGAAGTAGCAAAATATATACAAGATATATTTATGACTCCATATTTTAGAGTATATACCAATCCAGATGTTATAGGTGTAGAACTGGGAGGGTCTTTGAAAAATGTAATTGCACTAGGTGCTGGTATATCTGATGGCTTAGGATATGGAGACAATACAAAGGCAGCTCTTATGACAAGGGGTATTATTGAAATGGGAAGACTTGGAGAAAAAATGGGTGCAAGCCCTATTACTTTTTCTGGTTTAGCTGGTATAGGTGATTTAATTGTAACCTGTACTAGTATGCTTAGTAGAAATAGAAGGGCTGGAATATTAATTGGGCAAGGACAGAGTTTAGATGAGGCTACAAAAAACGTAGGTATGGTAGTAGAAGGCATAAAAACTACTAAATCTGCCTATGAATTGGCTAAAAAGAACAATGTAATTATGCCTATAACAAATGAAATTTATAATGTACTATATAATGGCGAAGATGTAAGGAAATCTGTTTATAATTTAATGTTAAGGGACAAAAAACCAGAAATAGAGGATATATTAAAGACAAATTAAATAGATTGAGAAAAGTTTAAATGGCCTGTCATATTACTATCCTTACCACATATATATATAATATTAAGTCTTATTATAAACATTAGGTAAGGGGGGAAGATATGGAAGGCTTTGATATATACAAAGATATAGCAGAAAGAACCCAGGGAGATATATATGCGGGGGTTGTAGGTCCAGTAAGGACTGGAAAATCTACTTTTATTAAAAGATTTATGGAGCTTTTGGTATTGCCTAATATTGAAAACAAGTATAAGAAAGAAAGAGCAAAGGATGAATTACCTTTAAGCGGTGCCGGGAAAACCATTATGACTACTGAGCCAAAGTTTGTACCTAATGAAGCAGTGGAATTATTATTGAAAGAAAATCTAAAGCTGAAGGTGAGAATGGTAGATTGTGTAGGGTATTTGGTAAAGGGTGCATTGGGACATATTGAAGATAATATACCTAGAATGGTTACTACTCCGTGGTATGAAAAGGAAATACCCTTTGAAGAAGCAGCTGAAATTGGTACTAGGAAGGTAATAACAGATCATTCTACCATAGGAATTGTTGTTACCACAGATGGCTCTATTACGGATATTGATAGATCTAACTATATACATGCAGAGGAAAGGGTTATATCTGAATTAAAAGAATTGAAAAAACCTTTTGTAATAGTATTAAATACAAAGCATCCAAATTTAGATAGTACTATAGCTTTAAGGGAAAGCTTAGAAGAAAAATATGGAGTAGCTGTAGTCATAGTAGATTGTTTAAATATGGATGTAGCTGATATAGAAAGGGTTTTTGAAAATCTTTTATTTGAATTTCCTGTTAAAGAAATCTCCATTAATTTACCAGGTTGGGTAGAAGGTTTACCAAAGAATCACTGGATAAAGAATGATATTCTAGAAACTATAAAAGAATCTATACAAAATCTTCAAAAATTAAACCAAGTAGATAATTCCTTAAAATTATTAAGTCAATTGGATATAGTTGAAACTGTAGATATTAAGGAAATTAATTTAGGAGAAGGAGTAGTAAATGTAGGATTATTAATAGATAATGAACTTTTTTATGATGCAATTAGGGAGATGACAGGTTTTAGTATAGAAGGAGATTATCAGATATTGAGTTTGATTAATAAATTAGCCCAAACGAAAAAAGAGTATGATAAAATTGAAACAGCTTTATTAGATGCAAGTGAGATTGGATATGGCTTTGTTAGTCCAGGCTTGGAGGATTTAGAATTAGCAGAACCAGAAATATATAGACAGGGTAATAGGTTTGGGGTTAAACTAAGTGCCACAGCACCATCTTTACATGTACTTAGATGCGATATAACTACAGAAGTTTCTCCTTTAATAGGGACAGAAAAACAATCTGAGGAATTATTAGAATATTTCTTAAAGGAATTCGAAGAGGATACTTCTAAAATCTGGGAATCTAATTTATTTGGCAAATCTCTCTATGACTTAGTCAATGAACAATTACAAGGAAAACTAAACACTATGCCAGAAGATGCAAGATATAAAATGAGAAGAGCATTAGAGAGAATAATAAATGATGGTAGTGGGGGGTTAATTTGTATTATTATATAGAACTTTACAATTCGATATAAAGTAAAAAAAGTAGAAGAAATATCTTCTACTTTTTTTATGGTCGGGATGAGAGGATTTGAACCTCCGGCCCCTAGTACCCCATACTAGTGCGCTACCAAACTGCGCCACATCCCGATGATTGCCATTGCTTGATTTTTTATTTTTAACGATTATTATTATAGCATGGATTTTAGTGAATTGCAAACAATTTTCAAGTATGTATATTTTTTTGTTTCCCTTAAAGGATATATATGGTATACTAAATATATATATTCACATTATATGGAGGGAGATTTTATTTGCTTTATTATATTCAACAAATTTTGATTTTTGCATTAGTCATTAGTGTTTTAGGATATATATTATCTGTATTAAAAGAAAAACTATATTTAAAAAATAATATAATAGTAATAAACAAAAAATCTGTAACTGAACATCATTTAAAGGAAGCAGATATGAAGGAATTCATATTAGATGGTTCTAGAGTTAAATCTGGAGATGAAATACGAATTGTGACTATGGGAAAAAATAAATATGAAGGCATTTTAATAGGAGCTATTAAAAGAGAACGATCCATACTAATGGTAACACATGATGATGAAATAAAAAAATTTAATATCAACAATATTTTAAAACTTAAAATAATAAGTAGGTATGGCAAGTTTTTCAATATTTAAAGACCATTAAAAATTTTGAAACTTTTAGAAGGATTTATTGTTTTTATGTAGAATATAATAATATATAGGATTTGATAAGGGGGTTTCCAATGTCCCAGAAGGAAGGAGAACAGAAAAAAAGGAGTAAGAATTTTTGGCGCATAATCTTAACGATTTTTATATTTGGATATCTTTTTTTTAGAACTGTCCCCTCCCTATTTGCAATAGCATTTAAATTTGTGTTACCAGAAAGTGTTGTTATTGAGGATACAATAGATACAGAGGCTATAGTTATAAAAAAAGAAAATTTATATAGGGCTGAAGGCAATGGTAATATTGAAATTATAAATGATGAGGGAAATAAGGTAGCTAAGGGTAGTCAAATATGTAAAGTTGTATTAGCAGATGGAAATTCTGCTTTAAAGCAGCAAGTAGGGGAATTGGATAAAAAAATAGAGAATTTAAAATCCGTAGAAAAGGAAAAAGATATAATTAAAAAAGATGAAGAAAAATTAGAAGAAAGTATAGAAAATATAATATTTGATATACAAAAAAACATAGGACAAGGAGAATATGAAAATATAGAATTGTTAAAGGAAAAACTAGCTTTATATTATGGTAAACAACAGGATTTTTCTGGAGAAAATCATTTAATAAATCAAAGTATAGATAGTTTACAGAAAAAACGTGATACTCTTAAAAAACAGCTTTCTGAGAATGCTATTAATTATTATTCTAGTGAAGCTGGTATTGTATCTTATAAAATAGATGGATATGAAGAAATTTATTCTTTTCATAATAAGGCTGATTATAATTATTCAAATTTTAAAACAGGGAATTTAAAAACAACTACTATAGAGGATAGCCAAGAAGTGAATGTTGGAGAACCAATTTTTAAGATAATGGATAATTTTGAATGGTATATGGTTTTAAAAATTGAAGATTTAAATGATATTAGTAATTATGAAGAAGGAGATTCTATTTTAGTAAGTAATAAAGAATTAGATGAAGAATTTAAGGGGAGTATTATTAATATAAATAAAGAAAGTGATAAAGGAACAATTTTATGTAAGTTCAATAAGGGTTTTCATAAAATATATGACAAAAGATTTATAAATCTAAATATAATTAGATATAAGCATAATGGATTTAAGATTCCTAAGAAAAGTATAGTTGAAAAAGATAATTTAGAAGGAGTTTATATAAAAGATATTTCTGGAATTATTAAATTTAAACCAGTAGAAATATTAAAAGAAGATGATAAATTTGTCTATATAAGTAGCGGAGATGATAATAATAATATATTTTTAAAAGGAAATGATAAACCAGTAAAAACTATTACTACATTTGATGAAATATTATTAAATACAAAAAATATTAAAGAAGGAATGATAGTTAATTGACATCAAGGAGGTAATTAAAATTAGCATTAAAGATAATTTACTAATCATAGAAGAAAATATTGAAAGAGCATTAAAAAATTCGGGAAGATCAAATGATAAGGTTCAAATAATTGCTGTAACTAAAACAGTAGATGTGGATAAAATTAATGAAGCTATATCCTTAGGAATTAAGGATATTGGAGAAAATAGAGTTCAAGAATTAACAAAAAAGTACGATATTATAGGTGATAATGTAAATTATCACTTAATAGGACATTTACAATCTAATAAAGTAAAATATATTATAGACAAAGTAGAATTAATTCATTCTTTAGACAGAATGTCTTTGGCTAAAGAATTAGACAAAAGGGCTAAACAAAATAATTTAGTTATAGATACATTAGTGCAGGTTAATGTGGCAGAGGAAGATAGTAAATTTGGTTTGAAGATGGAAGAGGTTATTCCTTTTATAGAGGAAATATCTAAATATAAGAATATTAAAATAAGGGGCTTAATGACTATTGCACCTTATGCTGAAAATCCAGAGGATATTAGATGGGTTTTTAGGGATTTACGAAAATTAAGTCAAACTATTCAAGACAAAGGTTATGAACATGTGAATATGGAAATACTATCAATGGGCATGACAAATGATTACATTGTGGCAATTGAAGAAGGTTCAAATATGGTTAGGATTGGAACGGGCCTATTTGGAAAAAGAAACTATTAGGAGGGATAAAATGTCAGGATTTGTTGATAAGTTTAAATATTTTATAGGCATTGATGATTTAGATTTTGATGAGGAATACGAAGATTATGAAGATTATGAATTAGAAGAATTACCAGTTAATACTAAGACAAAGAAGATTAATAACAATGTAGTAAATATTCATTCCGCTGGAAATATGAAATTGGTAGTACATGAACCACTGACTTATGAAGATGCTCCTAAAATTGTAGACGATTTAAAAATTAGAAAAACTGTAGTGGTAAATTTAGAGCAATTAGAACCAAATTTAAAGAGGCAGATTTTCGATTTTATAAATGGAGGATTATATTCTTTAGAAGGGAATATACAAAAAGTAACTAAAGACATATTTGTACTTGCTCCTAGTAATGTAGAAATAGATGGAAATATTAGAGATGAACTTAAAAATAAGGGAGTTTTTAATTGGTAAGAAACCTAGATAAGAGGTAATAAAATGACTATATTATACAAGACCATTGATTATTTTTTTCACGCTATTGAAATATTGATTTTTGTTAGGATAATTTTTTCTTATTTAAGAATAGGCCCATATAACCCAATAGGACGAGTAGTTTATGAATTAACGGAACCAGTGTTGGCTCCTGCAAGAAAAATAATTTATAAAACAGGCATTGATACAGGAATGTTTGATTTTTCTCCTATATTGGCTATCTTTATATTAAGGATTATTTCCAGCCTTATTAAATCAATTATTATTTAAGTAAATAATGGTGATATTATTGAAATTAAATAAACACAAATATATAAGTAATATTCATGATAAAAATCAGATAGTTAATATTAGACGATTATTAGATAAAATTGAAATTGTATATAATAGACATATTATTCAATCTACAGATTTTTTAGATCCTTATGAAAGACGTATTGCCATATCTATATTAAATCAATTTGAGGAAATAAATTATAGTGAATTTGGGGGTATAAAAGAAGCTGAAAGAAAGGTAATTTCAATATATCCCCATTATTATGAATACAATAATCGTGATAGTGGTATAAACGCTTTAGTGATATATGATTATATTGGTAAATTTAGTCATAGAGATTTTTTAGGTAGTGTCCTTGCTTTAGGAATAAATAGAGAGAAAATAGGGGATATTTTAATACATGAGAAGTATACTCAAATAGTTGCTAAAGAAGAAATTTCTGATTTTATATTGATGAATTTAAAAAAAATTGGAAAAGAAAATATAAAAATAAAAGAAATTCCTATTGATACTTTAAAACCTATAGAAATATTGTATAGGGAACTTGTGACTACCGTATCTTCACTTAGATTAGATGCCATAATTTCTGGTGCTTTAAATTTATCTAGAAAAGATAGTCAAAGACTTGTTAATTCAGGCTTTGTAAAGGTAAATTGGGAGCCTATTGAAAAGGCTCATAATGAACTTAAAGAGGGAGATATGATATCTGTAAGGGGATATGGTAGATTTGTCTTATATTCAATTTTAGGAAAGAGCAAAAAAGATAGGTTCAGGATAAATATTAGACTAATAAAATAGATGGAGTGAATAATGTGATTACACCTCTTGATATTCAAAACAAACAATTTAAAAGAGCTTTCAGAGGATATAAAGAAGGAGAAGTAGATGAATTTTTAGATGAAATTATTATAGATTATGAAAAAATATATAAAGAAAATATAGAACTAAAGGATAAAATCCTTATGTTAAATGAACAGATAAAATATTATAAGAATCTAGAAGACACCCTAAAGGATACCTTAGTAGTTGCCCAAAATACAGCTGATGAAGTTACTTTAGCGGCAAGGCAAAAGGGAGAAAACATAGTTAATGATGCAGAGCTTATGGCTAAAAAAATAATTGCCGATGCCAATGATGAAGTTAGAAATATTAAAGAAGAATACTTATATCTTCAAAAGGAGATATTTATATTTAAAACTCGATATAAATCATTTATAGAATCTCAGCTTATTAGTATTGATGAGTTTTATTCAAATATAGAAAAACAGTTTATAGATCATTCAAAAGACCAAAAGGAAGAGCATGTAGAAGATGAAAAACCAAATGAGGATATGGACAATTTAGGGGCATAGCCCCTAATTTTTATTTGACATAAAAAGTTGATTAAATTATGATTAAATATGAAGAAAATTAAAAAAATAGAAAAGGGGACTATTCTGAAACAGTGGAGGAATACTTATGGTAAATAAAATTAAAATAGATGAAGATTTATATATTGGAGGAGATGAATTCACCATTATTGCTGGACCGTGTTCAGTTGAAAGTTTAAAACAAATGGAACATATAGGAAGTTTTTTAGAAAAACTAGGGGTAAAATTTTTAAGAGGTGGGGCATTTAAACCTAGAACAGATCCTGAATCATTTCAAGGATTGGGTATAGATGGGCTTAAGATATTAAAAGAAATTAAAAATAAGTATAAATTTAAAATAGTATCTGAAATAATGGACCCAAGGGATATTGATATTGCTTATGATTATATTGATATTTATCAAATAGGTTCAAGAAATATGTACAATTACCCATTATTAAAGGAAATTGGTAAAATAGATAAGCCTATATTATTGAAAAGAGGAATGAGTGCAACTATTGAAGAGTGGATAAAGGCTTCTGAATATATAGAATTAGGTGGAAATGAAAAAATAATATTTTGTGAAAGGGGTATTAGGGGTTTCGATAACTATACAAGGAATGTTTTAGATTTAATGAGTGTACCTATAATTAAGGAAAGGACCAAATATCCAATTATAGTAGACCCGAGTCATGGCACAGGGAGAAGAGAATTAATTCTTCCAGCTACAAAGGCTGCAATGGCACTAGGAGCTAATGGAGTTATGATAGAAATTCATCCGAGTCCAGATACTGCATTATCAGATGGTGAGCAATCTTTAAATTTTAAAGAGTTTGAAAAACTATTTTTAGAAATAAAATAGTAAAAAGCCTTTTATCTAGTATATAAGATAAAGGGCTTTTTTATAAGTCAATACATATCATATGTAACCTTATCATAAATGATACATATTCATATATTTCCATGAATTATAAAAAAACATATGGGTAAATTAAAACAAAATTCTTTTAGATATAAGGAGGGAATATATGGATCAAAAAAAGAAAATCTTTTTTAAAAGTAGATTATTAGAAGAAAAGAAAAAAAATATAGATTTGCTAGAAAAAATAAAAAATCCTGAAAGCTCAGGTTTTATAGAAGAATATTCTACAGAGCTATCTTCCTATGACAATCATCCAGCAGATTTAGGTACTGATATGTTTATGATGGAACAAGATAAGGGTCTTATAAATAAATTAGAAGATACATTATATGAAATAGAAATTTCTGAAAAAGATTTGCAATCTGGAGATTATGGATTTTGTATATCATGTGGGAAGGAAATAGATGATGAAAGACTAAGGCTAATTCCATATACAAAATTATGCATTGATTGTTCTAATAAAAAAATTTCTTTAGATAAAAAAAGAAATTTTAGACCAGAGGAAGAAGATGTATTAGAAAACTTTAAAGAAAATATTAAAGAAGGAATTCAATTTGACAGAGAAGATAGCTATCAAGCAGTGGCCAGATATAATCAAATAAATAATGACCCTTCTTTTTCTACTGGAGATGATATAGGTGTGTTTGATGATGAAGAAATAGGTGCTGTAGAGGATGTAGAAAAAATATCTCAAGAATATTATGATGATACTAATAAATAATGTTAACTGCTCTAATTGAGTTTTTTATTAGAGCAGTTTTCTTATAATACTGTTGTATTATATCTAATTATCATTTAGAATATGATTATAATAGAATATGCGAGGGGGAAAGAAATTGTTTTTACTAATTGTATCAATAATTGTAGTACTGGATCAAATTACTAAGTATTTGGCTGTGAAACATCTAAAAGGACAAAATCCCTATATTTTAATCAAAAATTTTTTTCAATTAGAATATGTGGAGAATTATGGTGCTGCTTTCGGTATATTACAAAACAAAAAAATATTTTTTATTATAATTACCACTATAGTAATAGCTGGAATTACTATTACCTTATTTAAGTATTTCCACAAATTTAATAATTTAATGAATTTGGCATTGGTAATGCTTTTAGGGGGAACTATTGGAAATTTTATTGATAGAATTAGATTATCCTATGTAATAGATTTTATATCTGTAAAATTTGGGAAGAATTATAGTTTTCCAGTATTTAATGTTGCAGATATGTTTATTGTAGTTGGAACTTTTTTAATTATTCTTATGGTATCTTTAAATAGATATGAGCTTTAGGAGGTTGGAATGGATTTAATAGAGATTTATGTAGAAGATGATATTGATGAAAGGTTAGATTATTATATAAGTAAAATTCTTAAGGATAAATCTAGAACTTATATAAGTAAATTAATTAAAGATAAACTAGTATTAGTTAATGAAGAAGTAGTTAAGCCTAGATACATAGTAAAATATGGAGATTTAATACAAATTAAATTACCTAAAGAGGAAACTTTAGAAATAGTACCTGAAAATATACCAATAGATATTATATTCGAAGATAGTGATATTTTAGTCATAAATAAACCTAAAGGAATGGTAATACATCCTACACTAAATAATACATCTGGTACATTAGTAAATGCACTTTTATATTATGACGAGAACTTATCTTGTGTTGGTGATGCAATAAGGCCTGGAATAGTTCACAGATTGGATAAGGATACTTCAGGGATACTCGTAATTGCAAAAAATCAGGAATCCTATAGAAATTTAATAGAGCAGTTTAAATTACGAGAGGTAAAAAGAATATATATTGCATTAGTTCATGGACAATTAGATATTAAAGAGGCTACTATTAATGCTCCCATAGGCAGGGATCCAGCCAATAGAAAGAAGATGACAGTTATATATGAAAATAGCAAAGAGGCTATAACGGATTATAAGGTTCTTAGAGAGTTTACGGACTATAGTCTATTGGAATTATCTTTGCAAACAGGGCGAACCCATCAAATTAGGGTACATATGTCTTATTTAGGACATCCTATAGTAGGAGATATGGTATACTCCAATAAAAAAAATGAATTTAATCTAGATAGCCAATTATTGCATGCGAAAAAGATTGGTTTCTATCATCCGAAAAATAAAAAACATTTAGAGTTTGAAACTGAATTTCCAGAGAATTTTACTAATATAATTCAAATACTTGAAAAAAGAAATTGGTAGGTGATAAAATTGAAAACTAAGGCAATTATTTTAGATGAAAAGGCTATGCAGAGAGCAATTACTAGAATTGCCAATGAAATTCTTGAAAGAAATAAAGGTATAAAAAACATAATTTTAGTTGGAATTAGGACTAGGGGTTTGCCTTTTGCTAATAGATTGGCAGATAAAATATATGAAATTGAAGGAGAAAGGCCACCAGTATTGTCTTTAGATATTACATTATATAGGGATGATTTAACTGAAATACATGAAGGACCAATAGTGAAGGATAAAAATATTAAAACTGATATTAATAACAAAATAGTAGTTTTAGTAGATGATGTAATATTTACAGGTAGAACTGTTAGAGCAGCATTAGATGCTTTAGTAGATATGGGTAGACCCTCTAAGGTTCAATTAGCTGTTCTTATAGATAGGGGGCATAGGGAACTTCCTATAAGGCCAGATTATATTGGGAAAAATGTTCCTACAGCTAGATCTGAAATAGTAAGTGTGAATTTTATAGAAGTTGACAATATAGATCAAGTTGTAATTAGGGAAAAAAAGTAGAGGATTAATCCTCTACTTTCCTTATATTTTGAATTTTTTCTTTGCTAGGAGTTATAAAAATTGTATTAAAATTTTCATAGATAACCATGCCAGTTTTAGCATTTTTGGGTTTTTTTACATTTTTCTTTTCAGTATAATCTACTGGTACATTTGTAGAGTTTTTACCTTTACTATAAAATGCAGCTAAAATTGCAGCTTCTTCTAAGGTAGTATTTGAAATATCTTTATTTTCTTTTTTTATAATCACATGACTGCCAGGCATTTTTTGTACATGTAGCCATATATCTTCTTTGTGAGCAAATTTTAAAGTAAGATAATCATTTTGTCTATTGTTTTTTCCTACATAAATATGAATACCTTCTGAAGATATATAGTGAAGGGGTTTAGTTTTAGTTTTGGGTTTATTTTTATATTTTCTATTACTTTTCAAATACCCTTCTTTTATCAATTCATCTTTTATTTCATCTAGTTCTGATATTTCCGTGCAATTTTCTATACTATTTAACACATTTTCTAAATAATCTATTTCCTCACTAGTTTCTAACACTTGCTTAGATAATAATAAGTGGGCATTTTTCAATTTCGCATATTTTTTATAATACCTTTGGGTATTTTGAGCAGCTGTATATTTTGGATTCAAGGGTATTATTATTTTTTCCATATTTTCAGTATAGAAGTTCTCTACTTGGACTTTAGTAGCTCCTTTTTCTATATTATATAAATTAGCAGATAATAAATCTCCATAGATTTTATATTTTTCTCTATCTTTAGCTTCTAATAACTCCTGCTTTTGTTTAGCTAATTTATTTTGAGAACGTTCTAATTTAGTTTGTATTGATTTTGTCATTCCTTGAGCTTTTTGGTTTACTCTATCTATCATATCGTTTTTATAGTAATACTTATTTAAGATATTAGAAATAGAGTCTATATATACTTTGTTTTTATTTCCAAATTGTTGAATATCTAATGCATGAAAAGCAAGGTAATTATTACTATAATTATCTTTAATTAACACTGGACTATAGTCCTTTTTCTTTATTTTATTAATAATTTCAAGGAATGAATTACATAGTGTTTCTTTTTCTATTGTATCTAAGGAGCCAATAGGTCTTTTAATATCTATATCAGAATTAAAACATATTTCCTTTCCAATTAAAGGGCTTATTCCCATATAATTAGTATAAAAGAATTTAAATATTGGCGTATTAGCATTGGAATTTTCCAATAATGTATAGAATTCTTTTTCATTAAATTCTAGTGGATTAATTTTATTATCAGATGGAGGATAATTATATTTTAATCCTGGTAAAACTTGACGAACTCTGCTAATCTCATGTGACACTCTTTTTATAGAATCGATGATTTTAAGAGAAGATTTATCTATTAATATTATATTACTATGTCTTCCCATAATCTCTATTATTAATCTTTTTTCGCTAGTCCTCCCTAATTCATCCAACGAACTAATATCTATAAATATAATTCTATCCATAGAAAGTTGGCTAATATTTAATATTTTTCCTCCAGATAAATGTTTTCTAAGTAGCATACAAAACATTGGCGGATTAGAGGGATTAGGTTTGTTATGATCTGTAAGATGAATTCTAGGATTATTACTACTACTAGATATAATAAGTTTATGATTAGTTCCTTTATTGTATATGTTTATTAAAATTTCATCTTTTTCTTGTTGATAAATTTTATCTACTCTTCCACCTAATAATTTTTTATTCAATTCTTCTACAATTGCATTTACGACTATTCCATCTAATGACATTTCTATTCCTCCAAAAAACTTGATACTAAAATTATACCATTTTAATAGATATATACAAATTAAATTTAAAAATATGATATATTTGATTGACAGTAATAAATAATCTGGTATTATTATTTATGATAGATGAGTATAAATTTCAGGAGATGATTAAATCTATGTTGAAGAGTATGACTGGATTTGGGAGAGGTGAAAATGAAGATGGTATCCACAATTTTAATGTAGAAATTAAAACTGTTAATCATAGATATAATGATATTGTGGTAAGGATGCCAAAGCACCTAAGTTATTTAGAAGAAAATATTAAGTCTTTAATAAAAGAAAAAATAAGTAGAGGAAGGGTAGAAGTATATATATGTCTAGAATATATAAATGAATCTAATTTAGACATAGTAGTAGATATGCCTTTGGCAAGAGCTTATAAATCTGAATTAGATAGGATGATGAGTGAATTAAATATTGTAGATGAGGTAAAGTTAAGTCATATGCTAGTTCTTCCAGAAATAATTAAAAAGGAAAGAAAAAAAATGGAAGAAGATATTATTTGGAAATGTCTAGAGCCTAGTTTAGAAATTGCGTTGAATAATGTAATGGATATGAGAATAAAAGAAGGCTTAATGTTAAAGGAAGATATGAAGAGTAAGATTTTAAAAATTGAAAACAATTTAATTGAAATTGAAAATAGAGCACCACTAGTAGTGATAGAATATAAAGAAAAACTTAAGCTTAGAATTAAAGAGCTACTAGATGAGGAACTAAATATAGACGATGATAGATTGAATTATGAAATTGCCTTTTTTGCAGATAGGTCAGATATTAATGAGGAAATAGTAAGATTAAGATCTCATAATGATCAATTTTTGGATAGCTTAAATGAAAGTGAGCCAGTAGGTCGAAAACTTGACTTTATATTACAAGAAATGAATAGAGAAATAAACACAATTGGTTCCAAATCGGAGGACTTAATTATATCCAATTGTGTTGTAAATATTAAATCTGAAATAGAAAAGATAAGAGAACAAGTTCAAAATGTAGAATAACAGAGGAGGAATAATTATGTCTATAAAATTAATTAATATAGGATTTGGAAATATTGTATCTGCAAATAGAATTATTGCTATTGTAAGCCCAGAATCTGCTCCTATTAAAAGAATGATTCAGGAAGCAAGGGATAAGGGAATATTAATAGATGCTACCTATGGAAGAAGAACTAGAGCAGTTATAGTTACAGATAGTGATCATATTATACTTTCAGCTGTACAACCTGAAACAGTAGCCCAAAGATTAAATAACAAGACAAGTGATTCTATAGATATAAAATAAGGAGAGGAATAATATGTCAAAAGGTTTTTTATTAGTTGTATCTGGGCCATCTGGTTCTGGCAAGGGTACTGTTTGCAAGAAACTTTTAGAAAGAAATGAAGATTTAATATTTTCTATATCTGCTACTACTAGGAAACCACGGGTAGGAGAAGTAGATGGAGTCAATTACTTTTTTATAAATAAAAATAAATTCAATAAAATGGTAGACAATGGGGAATTTTTAGAATATGCTAATGTACATAATCATCATTATGGTACGCCTAAAAACTTTGTATTAAATGAAATAGAAAAGGGGAATATAGTCATTTTAGAAATTGATGTCCAAGGTGCATTGCAGATTAAAAAAGTTTATCCTGAAGGAGTCTTTGTTTTCTTATTGCCTCCTTCTATGGAAGAACTTAAAAATCGAATAGTAAAAAGAGGTACCGAAAGCGAAAAGGATATAAACATTAGACTCAGGAATGCTTTCGAAGAACTAAAGTTTTTAGATGAATATGATTATTTTGTAGTAAATGATGAAGTTTTAGATGCAGTAGAAAAAATTGAGGCAATTATAAAGGCAGAGAAATTAAAGGTAAAAAGATATAATAATATTGTGGAAAAAATTATTGATTGAGGAGGAATACTATGTATAATCCATCTATTAATCAACTTTCAAATATAGCTGATAGTAGATACACATTAGTAATGTTAGCTGCAAAAAGATCCAGGCAATTGGTGGATGGGGCAAAACCTTTAATTGAGACTAATTCTACTAAACCTGTAAGCATTGCTATAGAAGAGATAGTAGAGGGAAAAATTACCTATCATAGACCAGATATTAGAGGAATAAAGTAGGTGTGTTCTTATGCTTAAAGATAAAAATATTGTATTAGGAGTTACTGGAGGAATTGCAGCTTATAAGGTTGTGGATTTAGTTAGTAGATTAAAGAAACAAAATGCCAATGTAGATGTAATAATGACAGAAGGAGCTACTAAATTTGTTGCTCCGCTTACATTTCAAACTCTATCTTCAAATCCAGTATATGTGGATATGTTTGGAGAACCCAAAAATTATGATGTGGAACATATTTCTTTAGCAGAACGAGCTGATTTGTTTGTAATTGCACCTGCTACTGCAAATATAATTGGAAAAATAGCAAATGGCATTGCGGATAATTTATTAACTACTACGGTAATGGCTACTAAAGCTAAAGTTATATTGGCACCAGCTATGAATACTAATATGTATTTAAATCCAATAGTTCAGAAGAACATATCTTATTTAGAACAATTAGGATATGAATTTATTGAACCAGGAACAGGAATGTTGGCATGTCGAACTTATGGACCAGGGCGTATGGCAGAGCCTATAGATATTTTACAATATATTGTAGATAGTTTTTATGAAAAGGATTTGGAAGGTAGAAAAATAGTTGTAACTGCAGGTCCTACTATTGAAGCTATAGATCCAGTAAGATATATTACTAATCATTCTAGTGGTAAGATGGGTTATAGTATAGCCAGTGAAGCACAGAAAAGAGGAGCTAAAACCGTATTGATATCTGGACCTACTTCAATTGAACCACCTAAAAATGTAGAGTTGATTAAAGTAAATACTACAGAGGAAATGTTTAATGCAGTTAAAAAAAATTTTGAGAATTGTGATGCATTAATAAAATCTGCAGCCCCTTCAGATTATAGGCCAGAAAAGACCTCTAGTACAAAAATAAAGAAAAAGGCAGATTCAAATGATGAATTAAATATAAAATTTGTTAGAAACCCAGATATTGCAGCACACTTTGGGAAAATAAAGCAAGAACAAATAATAGTTGGTTTTGCAGCAGAAACAGATAATCTACTAGAATATGCAGGGAAAAAATTGGCGGATAAAAATTTTGATTTTATAGTTGCAAATGATGTTTCTAAAGAAGGAGCAGGCTTTAAATCTGATACTAATATTGTAACCATTATTGAAAAAGGTGGCAATATTAAGGAATATCCAAAAATGGATAAATCTCAAGTGGCAAAGGTGATTGTGGATAAAATTGCAAGTTTATTAAATGAAAAAGCTAGATAAAAATATCTAGCTTTTATATTTAAATTTAAGATATTATATGAGGATTTGATTATATGGATAGAAAATATGCACAAATAATAATTGATAATAGAGCAACTAGTACAGACAAACCCTATACATATTTAATAAAACCTGAAATGGAAGATATAGTTCAGGAAGGTATGAGGGTTTTAATTCCCTTTGGGACGGGGAATAGAAAAATTATAGGGATTATAATTAAAATAGATAATCATTATGATGGAGAGTATAAATTAAAAAGTATAATAGATATTGTAGACAATAAACCTTTAATTTCAAAGGATTTAATTGAATTAAGTATGTGGATGTCTGAAGAATATTTATCTCCATATTTAGATAGTTTCCAAACAGTTTTACCTCCAGGAAATTTTAAAGAGGTTGAAACTTACGTTTCTTTAGATGGTAATTATTATAGTTATAAAAACAAATTAAATCAACTGGAAGAAAATATAATAAATTTAATTCTAAATCATGAAAACAAAGTAGAATTAAAAGTACTAAAAAAATCCATCGACAATAGAGATTTGTTAAGTACTATTAAAAATTTAGAAAAAAGTGGCATAGTAAAAACTAGTTTGGAAATAAAAACTACTGTAGAAAAAAAATATGAAAAATATGTATCAATAGTAGATGATTCTCTATCTTATGAGGATATAGTTAAAAAAGTTGGAGTAAGAAGTTATAAACAAATAGAAATAACAAAGTATCTAATAGGACAAGAACCTTTATCTTTAAAAAAACTTATGGAAGAGACAGAAAGCTCTTTATCTACTGTCAAGGCAGTTGAGAAAAAAGGTATAATAAAAATATTTGATCGTGAAGTGTATAGAGAACCTATTAAAAAAAATATAAAACCTTATAAGAAACATAATTTATCCAAAGATCAAAAATATTGTGTAGATACCATATTAAATAGTATCAGGAATAAAGATAGGCAAAATAAATTTTTAATTCATGGAGTTACAGGTAGTGGTAAAACTGAAATATATCTTCAATTAGTGGAAGAGATGCTTAGATTAAACAAGGATTCTATAATACTTGTACCAGAAATATCTCTAACTCCCCAAACTACAGAAAGATTTGTAGGAAGATTTGGGGATAATGTGGCAGTTCTTCATAGCAAATTGTCTTATGGGGAAAGATTTGATCAATGGAGAAAAATTAAAGAAGGGAAAGTGAAAATTGTAGTAGGTGCACGATCAGCAGTATTTGCACCCTTTAATAATTTAGGCCTTATAATAATAGATGAAGAACATGAAACTACATATAAATCTAGTATGAATCCAAAGTATTCTGCCATAGAAGTGGCAGAAAAAAGATGTGATCAATTTGGGGCTTATTTAGTAAAAGGTTCAGCAACTCCTTCGATAGAGTCGTATTATAAGGCTAAAACTGGAGATTTAAAACTTTTAAATCTTAAAGAAAGAGTCAATAATAGGGATTTGCCTGAAGTAAAAATTGTAGATATGAGGAAAGAACTTCAAATGGGTAATATGTCCATATTTAGCAAGGAATTATATAGAGCAATAGAAAAAAATTTAAATAATAAAAAACAAACTATACTTTTCTTAAATAGAAGAGGATATTCTACCTTTGTTTCTTGCAGACAATGTGGCTATGTAGTAAAATGTAATTCATGTGATATATCTATGACTTATTATATGAAAGAAAACAAATTAAAATGCCATTATTGTGGATTAGCTATTAATCCACCTAATCTTTGCCCAGTATGTAAAAGTAAATATATTAAGTATTTTGGTATAGGAACAGAAAAAGTAGAGGCTTACACTAAAGAGATGTTTCCTAATGCAAAAGTTAAAAGAATGGATATGGATACTACTACAAAAAAGGGCAGTCATGAATCTATGTTGGAGGAGATGAAAAATGAGGAAATAGATATATTGATTGGCACTCAAATGATAGCAAAGGGATTAGATTTTGAAAATGTCACCTTAGTAGGTATAATTGCAGCAGATACAAGTTTGAATCTCCCGGATTTTAGAGCTTCTGAGAGGACATTTCAGCTAATTACTCAGGTGGCAGGTAGGGCAGGTAGAGGAGAATTTGAAGGTAATGTAATAGTTCAAACCTATAATCCTGATCATTATAGTATTCAATCTTCTAAGGAACATGATTATTTAACATTTTATAATAAAGAAATTCTTTTAAGAAAAGAATTTGACTATCCACCCTTTAGTAATATAATATCTATAGTAATATATGGAGAAAATAGAAATAGAATATTAAAAGTATCTAAGGAAATTTACAATGCATTAATTAAGGAGATTAAGGCTAATGGACTAGAACATATAATAGATAATCTAATAGGTCCTAACCCTGCTCCCCTTGAAAAAATAAAAAATAATTATAGATTTCAAATATTAATTAAATCTCAGGATAAATATATAAATAAGTTAAAAAAGATAATAGAATGGGTATGTATATTTAATAGATATGAATTAGATTTAAATGAGGTAAAAATAAATATAGACATAAATCCCAATTCAATTTTATAGGAGGAAGAATATGGCGATAAGACAAATTAGATTTGATGGAGACCCTATTTTAAGGAAATTTTCTAGAGAAGTTAAAGATATAAATGATAGAATTAAGATACTATTAGATGATATGGCAGAAACTATGTATGAAAATGATGGAGTAGGTTTAGCAGCACCTCAAGTTGGAGTATTAAGGCAAGTAGTAGTAATTGATATAGGTGATGGACTAATAAAATTAATTAATCCAGAAATTATTGAAAGTGAAGGGGAAAATATAGATGTAGAAGGGTGTTTATCAGTTCCAAATAGAGTTGGTACAGTAAAGCGTCCTGACAGAGTTAAGGTAAAGTATTTAAATGAATTTGGGGAAGAAAAGATAATAGATGGTACAGGATTATTGGCTAAAGCTCTTTGCCATGAAATAGACCATTTAAATGGAATATTATTTATAGATAAAATAATAGAGGAAGTATTTCCAGAAGAAGATGAAGAATAGAACTTGGAGGTGATCTAGTGAATATAGTTTTTGCAGGAACTCCAGAGTTTGCTCTTCCAGCTTTAGATAATATATGTAAAAGCAAGCATAATATTTCTCTAATAATTACACAAAAAGATAAGCCTAGAGGTAGAGGGAAAAAGATGCAGTATACTCCAGTAAAAGAAAAAGCTTTAGAATTAGGGCTTGAAGTTTATCAGCCAGATAATATTAATTCTAAAGAAGCAATAGATAAGATAAAAAAATTAAAACCAGATTGTATAGTAGTAGTTGCTTTTGGGCAAATACTTAAAGAAGAAATATTAAAATTACCTAAATATGGATGTGTTAATATACATGCATCGCTATTACCTAAATACAGAGGAGCTGCACCTATTAATTGGGCAATTATAAATGGAGAAGAGAAAACTGGAATTAGTATAATGAAAATGAACAAAGGATTAGATACAGGACCTATATTAAATATAAAAAGTATCCCCATAAAAGATTCAGATGATTCCATATCTATTCACGATAAATTATCGTCTTTAGGTGGGGAAATGATTTTAAAAACCCTTGAAGATTTAGAAAAAGGCACAATAGATAAAATTCCCCAAGATGATAATTTATCAAATTATGCACCAATCTTAACTAAGAATATGGGGAAGATTAATTGGGATGATTCAGGGAAAAATATTATAAATTTAATAAGGGGGCTTAAGCCTTGGCCTTCTGCATATACCTTTTATAATAATCAAAACATAAAAATACATGAAGCTAAGATGATAAAAAAGTTTTCAGATGAAGAAAATGGCATAGTCGTAAAAGTAAATGATAAGGGAATTTTTGTTAATTGTAAAGATAAATGCATTGTTATTGAAGTTTTACAATTTCCTGGGAAGAAAAAAATGCATATATCTGATTATTTAAGGGGAAATGAATTTGATACTCATGTAAAATTGGGTTAAATTAATCTATTTTAGAAAGGGTGGTATAATGTATTCAGGATATGGGTATTATGGTGATGGAGGTACGTGGATGCTATTTTTATTTCCAGCTATTCTCTTTGCTATGTATGCACAATTAAAGGTTAGTATTTCATTTAATAGGTATTTAAGAGTAGCTAGTCGTTCAGGTTATACTGGGAAAGAGGTGGCTAGAACTATTTTAGATAGAAATGGATTATATGATGTGAGGATTGAACCAGTTGCAGGAAATTTAACAGATCATTATGATCCGAGGATAAAAGTGGTTAGACTATCTAGTAATGTCTATAATGGTACCTCAATTGCGGCTATTTCTGTTGCAGCTCATGAGGTAGGTCATGCTATACAACATGGAGAGGGATATTTTCCATTAATTCTTAGAAATAATATAGCACCTATTGCACATATTGGTTCTCAATTTGTATGGATTTTGGTAATACTTGGTTTATTAATAGAACCATTTCTATTGGAAGTAGGAATAGCACTTTATTTAGCAGTAGTATTGTTTCAAATTATTACATTGCCTGTGGAAGTTAATGCTAGTAGAAGGGCTTTAGCTCAATTGGAAAATGGATTTATTTATGACGATGAAGTAAGATCATCTAAAAAAGTTTTATCTGCAGCAGCATTAACCTATGTAGCAGCTACATTGGTAGCTCTTGGTCAATTACTAAGATTAATGGCTATGTCAAATAGACGAAGAGATTAAATTGATAATACAATCATTTTGCCTGGTATATACCAGGCAAAATAAATTTTAGGAGGAATTTTTATGAATTCTAGGGAGATTATTTTGAATATTTTAATAGATATAAATATTAATGGTGCTTATTCAAATCATTCTATTAATAAGCATTTAAAAAATAAAAACATAGAAAATGAAAACTTTATTAGGGAAATTGTTTATGGAGTAATTGAAAACAAAAAATATATAGATTATATAATCTCTCAGGCTTCTAGTATAAAACTAAAGAAGATACATCCTACTATATTGGAGATTTTAAGGATGGGAGTATATCAGATTGTATTTATGGACAAAATTCCAAATAGTGCAGCAGTAAATGAGGCTGTAAATTTATCTAAGAAGTATGGTCATAAGGGTATTTCTGGATTTGTAAATGGAGTTTTACGAAATGTTTCTAAAAACAAAGAAAAATTAATGATAGTAGATAATAAAGATGAAGTGAATTTTCTATCTATTAAATATTCTCATCCTAAATGGATGATTGAAAGTTGGCTAGAAAACTATGGATTTGAATTTACTGAAAGTTTATGCCAAGGGAATAATAGTAGGCCTAAATTAAATATTAGGGTAAATACATTAAAAATTAAGAAAGAAGATTTAATAAAAAGACTTTCAAATTATGGTTATAATGTATCGGAGACCAAATATGCAAAAGATGGACTTATTATAAATAATCCAATAAAAATTACATCTATAGAAGAATATAAAAAGGGATATTTTACAATTCAAGATGAAAGTAGTATGTTGGTTTCACAAATAATGGATCCTGTAGAAAATTCTTTTGTATTAGATTTATGTTCTGCCCCTGGTGGAAAATCTACTCATATAGCACAGATAATGAATAATAGGGGAAAAATAATATCTAGAGATATATATGATCATAAATTAAAATTAATTCAAGAAAATAGTGATAGACTAGGTATAGGGATAATTAAAACAGAAAAATTTGATGCCACTGTATTAGATGAAAGTTTAATTAGAAAGGTAGATTATTGTATAATCGATGCCCCTTGTTCGGGTTTGGGAATAATTAGAAGAAAACCAGAAATAAAATGGAATAGGGATGAAGGGGATATTAAAAACTTAACAGATATTCAATGGAATATATTAAATAATGCTAAGGAATATTTAAAACCAGGTGGCATAATGATATACAGCACATGTACTATTATGAAAGAAGAGAATCATAATATAATAGACAAATTTCTATCTAATAATAAGGATTTTGAATTAGTAGATTTTAGGGATAAACTTCTTCTAAATGAATTTATGGAAGGCGCAAACAATGGATTTATACAACTTTTCCCACACATACATAATACAGATGGATTTTTTATTACGAAGTTAAAAAAGATTTAGTAATTAATTTTTTTAGAAATTGTGGTATAATATTAAATTAAGAATAAGTATGGGGTGATTTCTTGCATAAAATTGAATTAAGTAGTTTAACATTTGAAGAAATGGAGGTGTTTTTTAAAAGTATTGGGGAACAAAAATTTAGAGCTGAGCAATTGTTTAGCTATATTCACAAAAATTATGGAACTGAGATCATGGAAATTACCGTGTTTTCCAAGGCCTTAAGGGACAAGCTAAAAAGTACCTCTACAATTGAGAAAATTCAAATTTTTAAAAGATTTGACTCTAAAATTGATAATACAAAAAAATATCTATTTTTATTGGAAGATAATAATATTATAGAAGGAGTTATTATGGAGTATACCCATGGACTTACGGCATGCATCTCTACTCAAGTGGGATGTAGAATGGGATGTTCATTTTGTGCGTCTACAAAGGAAGGCTTAGTAAGAAATTTAACTCCTTTTGAAATGGCAGGTCAAATTTATAAAATGGAAGAAGATTTAGGGAATAAAATAAACAATATTGTTTTAATGGGTAGTGGTGAACCTTTAGATAATTATGAAAATGTAATAAAATTTTTAAATATAATTCACCATGAAAAAGGTCATAATATTAGTTTTAGAAATATTACCTTATCTACCTGTGGGTTGGTTCCTAAAATTTACCAATTGGCAGATGAGGAAATACCTATAACTCTATCTATTTCTTTGCATTCTCCATTTGATGAAAGAAGAAGAGAAATAATGCCCATAGGCAGAAAATATTCAGTTAAAGAAATTATAGAAGCTTGTAAATATTATTATAAAAAAAATAATAGAAGAATTACTATGGAATATACTGTCATTCAAGGAATTAATGATAGAGAAAAAGATTTAAAAGAGTTAAATAAAATATTAAAAGGTTTGAACTGTCATATTAATTTAATACCATTAAATCCAATTGAGGAATATTGTAAGGGGAGGCCACCAATATCTAATATTGAAAAATTTCAAGAAGATTTGATTAGAGCTGGAATACCCACTACCATAAGAAAAGAAATGGGTAGAGATATAAATGCTTCATGTGGCCAATTAAGACGAAGATACATAAATGATAGGGACAGTAAAACTATTCGGTGAGGTGATTATATTGGATATTGGCATGAAGACAGATGCAGGTAGAATTAGAGACAATAATCAAGACGCATATTACATTCCCTTAGATGGAGAAGAGCCTTTATTTATTATTGCTGATGGTATGGGAGGGCATAAGGCAGGTGAAATTGCAAGTAATTTAGCTGTTGAAATAATTAGTAAAAATTTCAATAGTGACTTAAATTTAGGAGATTTTGGAGAGGAATGTATAAAAAAGAAAATATTTAACTCAATTGATGAGGCAAATAATAAAATATACAATAAGGCTAAGAGCGAAGAAAAGTGTTCAGGTATGGGGACTACCGTTACCTTAGCTTATGTAACAGATAAAAATTTATATATTGGGCATGTAGGCGATAGTAGGGCATATGTACTTAGTAATAATAAATTGTCCCAGGTAACAGAAGATCATTCTTTAGTAGAAGAGTTAATAAAAAACGGTAGCATTAGTAGGGAAGAAGCTAAATACCATCCACAACGAAATATTATTACAAGGGCTGTAGGTACTGGAGAAAAAATAGATATAGACATAATTATAATTCCTAAAGAGGAAACTAAATTATTTCTATTATGTACAGATGGTTTGACAAATATGTTAGATGACAATGAAATTGAAGAATTTTTAATAAATAGTAAAAATGTGCAAAGAACATGTGAAGATTTAGTCGAGCTTTCAAATGATAGAGGTGGATATGATAATATTACTGTAATAGCGGTAAAATTTTAGTTAAGTGAGGTGATTAATATGATAGGAATTGTATTAGGTGGTAGATATGAAATAATTGAAAAAATTGGTGCTGGGGGTATGGCCTATGTATATAAGGCTAAATGTAGACTTTTAAATAGAAATGTTGCTGTAAAAATTTTAAGAGATGAATTTGTGAATGATGAAGAATTTGTAAAAAAATTTAGACGAGAATCCCAGGCAGCTGCTAGTTTATCCCATCCAAACATTGTGAATGTTTATGATGTTGGAGCTGAGGAAGTGGATGGGGAAAGGATTTATTATATTGTTATGGAATATATAAATGGAAAGACTTTAAAGGGCATAATTAGGGAAAAGGGAAAATTATCTTTAGAGGAAACTCTAGATTATTCAATTCAAATAGCAGAGGCATTGGAACATGCTCACAAAAATCATATTGTTCACAGGGATATTAAACCCCATAATATTATGATAACTGAGGATGGAAGAGTGAAAGTAACTGACTTTGGTATTGCAAGGGCTGCTACAGCCTCTACAGTTACAAATACTTCAAATGTTATAGGCTCCGTACATTATTTTTCACCAGAGCAAGCTAGAGGAGGCTATACAGATGAAAAGTCTGATATTTATTCTTTAGGCATAGTAATATATGAGATGATAACTGGCAAAGTACCTTATGAAGGAGATAGCCCAATATCTGTGGCGTTGAAACATATACAAGAAGAGGTATTGCCTCCAAGGTCAATTGATCCAACTATTCCAGTTAGTCTAGAAAATATTATTATGAAATGTGTTAAGAAAAGTCAATTAGATAGGTATAATAATGCATCTGAATTGTTAAGGGATTTGAGAAGAGTTAAATATTCCATAGGTAATAAAAATATAGATGACACAGCTTTAATTGAATCACCTACACAGATTATACCTATAGTAAATGATGAAGGAAATGATGATATGAAAAGGAATAAAAAGAAGAAAGAAAAGAAAAATGGCGATAGTAGTACTAAAATGATGCTTTTAGCAATATTTTTGGCTTTTGTAGTTGTAGCTTCTGGAGTATATGGTTATTATAGGTTGAAAAATTACTTTATTTCAGATGAAGTAGAAGTTCCAAATTTAGTTGGTATGCAAGTAGAAAAAGCTGAGCAAACCCTGGAAGACTTTGGATTAAAATTAAAAGTTGGGAAAGAGATATCTAGTAGTGAATTTAAAAAAGGTGAGATAATAGATCAAAAAACCAAAGTAGGTGAAAAGGTAAAATCAGGTTATACTATTGAAGTTACTGTAAGTACCGGTGGTAAGCTTGTAAAGGTTCCGAGTTTAATAGGAAAAAATATTGCTGAAATTGATGCCATACTAAGTGAAAAGAATTTAGAAGATGGAATAGTTACACCACAATTTAGTGATACTGTAGAAGCTAATTTTATAATAAATCAATACCCTGAACCTTATAAAGAAGTAGAAGAGGGTACAAAAATAGATATTGTAGTAAGTCAAGGCCCAGAGAAGAAAATGGTTGATATGCCAAGCCTTTTAAATAGAACTGAAAATGAAGCTAATAGTGCTTTAATTGCATCAGGTCTTGCTAAGGGCAATACAGATAAGGCTCCAAGCGATGAATATGAAGCTGGAAGAGTAATGTGGCAAAGTATTCAGCCTGGAACATCTGTAGAGGCTAATACTAGAGTAGATATAAAGATAAGTACAGGTCCAGAACCTGAACCAGAACCTGAACCTAAAGAAGAAAAAGAAGTTCCTTTTAATTTAAATTTAACATTGCCTGAAGACGGTTCTGAAATTGAAATTAGGGTAGAAAGGATCCAGGATAACTTTATAGAAGTTCTTTATGATGAAGTACATGTATCAGATGGAAAAACTATTAAAATACCTTTAAAAGGGAAATTGGATGCGGAATTTAGACTTTATTATAATGGAGAGCATAAAGAGACTATATATCATCCAGACAAGTAGGAGGTTTTAAATGTTAGAAGGTATTATTGTTAAGGGCGTTGGGGGATTTTATTATGTACAAACTAAGGAAGGAATTTTTGAATGTAAGGCTAGAGGATTATTTAGAGAAGAAAATATAATACCTTTAGTTGGAGATAAAGTAAAAATTCAAATTAGTAAAGAGGATAATACTGGCTATATAAAAGAAATTAAGCCAAGAAGATCCCAATTATTAAGACCTCCTGTGGCAAATATTACTCAAGTAATTATAGTTATGAGTGTTAAGGAACCAGATATTAATTTTTGGTTACTAGATAGATTTTTAGTAATGGCAGAATTTGAAAACTTAAATATCCATATTTGTTTAAACAAAATAGATTTGGAGAGTGAAGAAAAGATTCAAGCAATTAACGATATATATTCTAGTGCTGGATATCATATTATTAATACTAGCACTACGAAAAATATAGGTATTGAAGAGCTAAGGGAACAATTAAAAAATAATATTACTGTATTTGCAGGTCCATCTGGTGTAGGTAAATCTTCGTTATTGAATAAAATTCATCCTGGACTAGATTTAAAGACTGGAGAGGTTAGTAAAAAAACAACTCGTGGTAAGCATACTACTCGCCATGTGGAACTTTTAGATTTAGATTCTAGTTCTTATGTATTAGATAGTCCAGGTTTTAGCTCTTTAGATTTAGATTTTATTGAAAATAAAAATCAATTAGCAATAGGATTTAAAGAAATTCAGAAGTATGAAGATAAATGTAAATTCATATCTTGTTTACATGATAGAGAGCCAGATTGTGAGGTTAAAAGGCAATTAGAAAATGGAAATATATCCATTAGTAGATATGAAAATTATTTGAGCTTTTTAGAAGAGATTAAAAACATAAGGAGGTATTAAATTGGCACAAATTTCACCCTCTATATTATCGGCAGATTTTGGAAATCTAAAGGAGGAAATATTAAGCTTAGAAAAGGGAGGAGCAGATTATATTCATTTAGATGTTATGGACGGTATTTATGTACCAAATATTAGTTTTGGCCCCCCCGTAATAAAGAGATTGAGGGATATAACTGATATTCCCTTTGATGTTCATTTAATGATAGATAGGCCAGAAAGATATATTAAGGATTTTTATGAGGCAGGTGCAGATATTATTACTATTCATCAGGAGGCCACTACTCATTTACATAGAACTATAGAAGAAATCAAATCCTTTGGGCTAAAGGCGGGAGTATCACTAAATCCAGCCACATCTTTAGAGACTCTAGAATATGTATTAGAATACATTGATATGGTATTGATAATGACTGTAAATCCTGGTTTTGGTGGTCAAAAATATATTAAGTCTATGAATAGAAAAATAACAGATTTAAGACGAATTATAGATGAGAGAAATTTAGATATATTAATAGAAGTAGATGGAGGTATTAAACTAGATAATGCTAAGGATATATTAAATTTAGGAGCAGACATTTTAGTAGTTGGTTCTGGGATATTTGGAGCAGAGGATATAGAAGCAAGGACCAAAATGTTTAAAAATATATAATTGCATATTTCAAATTATATGATATAATGAATACGTCAATTAAATATAATCAGCACTAGGGGAGCCGTACGGCTGAGAGGGGATTTTATCCCGACCCTTTTAACCTGAACTAGGTAATTCTAGCGTAGGAAAGTGAATAAATAGTTTAATTTACCTATTACCTAATTCTGGTAGTAGGTATTATTTTTTATAGGAGGTAATGAGATGAAAAAGTGGAGCACAAAAATGTTAGCAGAAGCAGGAATTATGATTGCATTGTCGGTTTTATTAAGTAGAATAAAGCTTTATGAAGCACCTATGGGAGGTTCCGTTACTGCAGGTAGTATGATACCTATAATATTGTTTGCAATAAGATGGGGAGTAGGACCAGGAATGATTACAGGGGCTATATTTGGAGTATTAAAAATAATATTAGGTGGTTACGTATATACACCAGTACAAGCTATATTAGAATATCCTATTGCCTTTGGATTACTGGGTTTAGCAGGAATTATTAATATAAATGATGGGGAATATAAAATCAAGGATTATTTAAATATAATACTTGGGGCTTTTTTAGCCATTGGTGGGAGATTTTTATGTCACTTTACTGCAGGTATTGTATTTTTTGGTCAATATGCACCAGAAGATATGGGTGCATGGAAATATTCACTTATTTATCAACTACAATATTTACTACCAGAATTTATTATAACTGCTATAATATTATCATTGATATGGAAACCTATTAGTAAAATACCAAAAGAATAAAGAATGGTGATATAATTGAAAGCATTACTAGTTTCAGGTGGGAATATTGAAAATATTGAGCTCATAAAAAAAGTAGCGGATGATATGGATTTTATAATATGTGCTGATGGTGGAACAAATTATTGTCTAGATGCTAATTTAGTACCTGATATTATAATTGGAGATTTGGATTCCATTGAAGAGAATAGCCTAAAAACCATTGAATATCAAAAAATTCCAATTGTAAAGTTTCCAGTTAAAAAAGATAATACAGATACAGAATTAGCAATTGATTATTTAATTGAAAAAGGTTTTCGAGATATTACTATATTAGGAGCATTAGGTACTAGAATGGATCATACTTTAGGCAATATATTTTTACTTAAAAAATTAAGAGATAAGAAGGTTAAGGGTAAAATAATTGACCACCATAATATTATATATTTAGTTGATAATGAGTTAAAAATTAAAAAACAAAGGAATTCTTATGTATCTATAATTCCTATTACAGATAACGGGATTCAAGTATCTTTAAATGGTTTTGAGTATCCTTTATCTAAGGCAAAACTTGAATTTAGTTCGACTTTAGGAATAAGTAATGAAATAAAAGGATCTTATGGATATATAAAAATTCATAGTGGAATAGCATTAGTAATTATATCTCTTGATTAGTATGTAACTAAAATTAAACGCCTTGAATAATATGAAATAAGCCATATTATTTGAGGTGTTTTTTATGAAAAATTTTTTTTATAAATATAGATGTAAATATAGACATAAGATAAAAAAAATAGTAGGCATAGTCTTAGGAATTATAGGTTTAATGATTATTATAAATATAATTTCTATAGAGATGCTTTTATTTTTAATAGGAATTGTATTAGTTATAATGGGCATATTATTATTAAAATTAAAATAAGGCTTCCCCTTAATTATATTGGAAGCCTTATTTTTTATAATGCTCTTTCAACATATCCAGATCTTAAACATCTAGTGCATACGTTAATTCTCTTTGTGGTACCATCTACAACTGCTCTAACTTTTCTAATGTTTGGAGACCAAGTTCTATTATTCTTTTTATTTGAAAATGTAACTTTGTTTCCGGACATTTTTCCTTTACCACATATTTCACAGTAATTTGCCATATGTGCACCTCCTTAATGCCATAAAAAATCATTATCATTTTCTATAATTTACAAAGACATATTATATTTTACACAATGAATGATAAAAAAGCAAGAAAAATTATGAAAAAGTAAATAATATAAGTACTGGTTGAACTATTTATTATTATAAGGTAATATATATTCATAAAGGAATTTTAAATATAAGGAGGCGAGATTTTATGCCAGCAAAGACAAACAACGAATACGGATATATAAATATAGAAGATAATGTGATTGCAACAATAGCTGGATTATCTGCTATGGAAAGCTATGGAATAGTAGGTATGGCAAGTAAAAATGCTACTGATGGTTTTTTTGAATTATTGAAATGGGATAATTTATCTAAAGGAGTTAAAGTATATACTAATGGCCATGAAGTAGAAATTGACTTGCATGTTATATTAGAATATGGTATGCGAATATCTGTTGTGGCTGAAAATATTATTGAAAAAGTTAAATTCAATGTGGAAAACCTAACAGGCCTTACAGTGAAAAAAATCAATGTATATGTGCAAGGAATTAGGGTTGAAAAGTAGTTTAAGGAGGTACTACAATTGAAGTATGAAAATATGAATGGTATTATGCTAAAAAAGGCATTTATTGGTGCAACGGCTTGTCTGGATAATAATAAAGAAGAGGTTGATACATTGAATGTATTTCCTGTTCCTGATGGGGATACAGGTACCAATATGTCGTTGACAATGAAGTCTTCTGTTAAACATATATTAAATTTAGAAGAATATAGTGCTGGCAAAGTAGCTATGGCAGCCAGTACAGGTTCTCTTATGGGAGCTAGAGGAAATTCAGGAGTTATACTATCCCAATTATTTAGAGGATTTGCAAATGGGCTAAAGGGTATGGAAGTGGTTAATACTAGGGATTTAGCAAATGCGTTTAAATTGGCAGCTGATACTGCATATAAGGCTGTTATGAAGCCTACAGAAGGTACAATCTTAACTGTAGCAAGGGGATGTGCCGATTATGCAATCGATATTGCTGAAGATGAGAAAGATATAGTATTATTTATGGAGAAAGTTATAGAACATGGAAATAAAGTATTAAATCAAACTCCAGAAATGTTACCAGTATTAAAACAAGCAGGAGTAGTAGATGCTGGTGGAAAGGGTTTAATGTATGTTTTAGTTGGTGCACTTAATGGAATAACTGATAAAGAAGATTATAAACTAGAAGATTTAGGACCAGCAAAAATAATAGAAAAACCTATATCACATGATATAGATACTGGGGATATAAAATATGGCTACTGTACAGAGTTTATGATAAATACTGATAGCAGAGAAATTGATAAATTTAGGGAAGAAATGGCTACTTTTGGTGATTCATTGCTTGTAGTAGGTGGAGAAGGGTTAATTAAGGTTCATGTTCACACTAATAATCCAGGAGAAGTATTGGAAAAGGCATTAGTACTTGGTGAATTAAATGATATTAAAATTGACAATATGAGATATCAACATAGTCATATATTAGCAAGAGAAGTTGATTTCGAACAAAAACAAGAAAACAAGTCACTAAAGGAATATGCGATTATAACTGTTTCTATAGGCAAGGGTTTAGATACTGTATTTAAAGAGCTAAATGTAGATTATATTATACCTGGTGGTCAAACTATGAATCCTAGTACAGAGGATATTTTAAATGCAATAGAGCAAGTAGAAGGTAAAAATATAATTATTCTTCCAAACAATGGAAACATAGTTTTAGCAGCGGATCAGGCCAAAGAGTTAAGCGATAAAAATATTTACGTGTTTCCAACAAAAACTATACCTGAAGGTATAGCAGCATTATTGTCTTTGGATATTAGTTTAAATATAGAAGAAAACCTTAAAAACATGGAAGAAGCTATAGAGCATGTAAAAACTGCTCAGGTTACTTATGCAGTTAGAGATACTGAAATAGATAATATCAAGATTAAAAAAGACGATATAATTGGAATACAGAAGGATGATATATTAGCTATAGGTGATGATATAGAAAAAGTATCTTTTGAATTACTCAAAAAAATTGTAGATGAGGATTCTTCTTTAATAACCATGTTCTATGGTGAAGAAACAAAAGAAGAAGAGGTAATGGAATTAGCTGAAAAGCTTGAGGAGGAATTTGAAGATTTTGATATAGAGGTAGTTTTTGGTGGTCAGCCACTTTACTACTATATATTTTCAATAGAATAAAAACTCCCTACTATAGAGTAGGGAATTTTTATTAGGGAGAGATAAAAATGTCTATTCAATATATCAAAGGCGTAGGTCCTAAGAGAGTTGAAAAGTTAAGGAAATTAAATATATTTACCATAGAAGATTTACTATATCATATTCCTAGAGAATATGATGATAGATCCAAAATTCAAACTATAGCAGAGGGAAAAATAGGTGAGAAAGTTAGTTTAAGAGTAAAAATATGTGGTTATCCTATTAAAATTCAACCTAGGAGAAATTTATCTATATTAAAAATACCTGTTAAAGATAATACTGGTCAAGCTAGTTTAATTTGGTATAATCAAAATTACATAGCAAATGGGCTAAAAATAGGTGATGAAATATTAGTAAATGGGAAGCTAAGTAAATTTGGGAATGAAATACAAATAGTAAATCCAGTTTTTGATAAAAGTAAGGGGAAAAAGGTTGGAAATATTATACCTATCTATCCTTTGACTGCAGATCTAAGTAATAATGAAATGATAAATATAATGAACAATGCGATTAAAGGTTATGGGAAAAAATTGCCTGAAACACTTCCTGAATATATTAGGGAGGAATTGGGTCTAATGAGTATCGAGGATGCTATTTCTAACATCCATTTTCCAAAAATCGAAAAAGATCATATAGAAGCTAGAAAAAGATTGGCTTTTGAAGAATTACTTACTTTACAATTAGGATTATTTATAATCAAATCTAGAACTAAGGAAATGAAACAAGGCATTAAATTTTCTAACACAGATGATGTAGAGGATTTTATAGAAAATTTACCTTTTGAACTTACTTCTGCACAAAAAAGAGTCTTTAAAGAAATAGAAGAAGATATGGAAACAGATGAACCTATGAATAGACTTATACAAGGGGATGTAGGCTCCGGGAAAACTGTATTGGCTATATTGGCTATGTTTAAGGCTTGGAAATCTGGTTATCAATCTGCGATGATGGCTCCAACTGAAATATTGGCTACTCAGCATTATGATTCTATTTCCAGCTTTTTAAAAGGATATTCTATTAATTGTGAGTTGTTAGTAGGATCTCTATCAATTAAGGAAAAGGAAAGAATATTAAATGAATTAAAGGATGGGAAGATAGATATTCTAATAGGGACTCATGCAGTTATACAGGAAAATGTGGAGTTTAAAAATTTAGGTCTTGCAATAACTGATGAGCAACATAGATTTGGTGTTAAACAAAGGGCTGTTTTAACTCAAAAAGGAAGAAACCCTGACACTTTAGTTATGACAGCAACTCCTATTCCTAGAACTTTGGCTTTAATACTATATGGAGATTTGGATATTTCTATTATAGATGAATTGCCACCTGGAAGAAAAGAAATAGAGACTTATGCAGTAAATCCTCATATGGTAAATAGAGTAAATAATTTTGTTAGAAAGCAGGTACTAGATGGAAGGCAGGCCTATATTGTGGCACCATTAATAGAGGAAAGTGAAAAATTAGATATTAATTCTGCAGAAGAATTATATATGAATTTGAAAGATGGAGTTTTTAAAGACTTTGATGTTGGATTATTACACGGAAAAATGAAACCTTCAGAAAAAGATGAAATTATGGAGAAGTTTAAAAATAAGGAATTAGATATATTAATTTCTACTACAGTAATAGAAGTAGGTGTGAATGTCCCTAATGCTAATATAATGGTTATCTATAATGCTGAGAGATTTGGATTAGCACAATTACATCAATTGAGGGGAAGAGTAGGTAGAGGGGAATATCAATCTTATTGTATACTTATAAATGAAAGTAATAGTAGTATTTCTAGGGAACGTATGAGGATAATGCAAAATTCTTCAGATGGATTTTATATTTCAGAAAAGGACTTAGAATTAAGAGGACCTGGAGAATTTTTTGGAACAAAGCAACATGGACTTCCTGATTTAAAAGTAGCCAATCTTTTTACAGATATGGATATTTTAAAAATAGCACAAAAAAAATCTAAGGAAATTTTGGATGAAGATGCATTATTATTAGATGAGAAGCATTTTCTCTTAAGACAAAGCATCATAAATATGTTTCAGGATAAGCTAGATGAACTAATTTTTAATTAAACTATTAATTTTATTATAAAATATGATAAAATATATTGTATGAAACTGAGGTGATTCATTGAGAGTTATATCAGGAGAAAAAAAGGGATTTAGATTGAAGGCTCCAAAAGGTAGGGATACTAGGCCTACAGAGGATAGAATAAAGGAATCTATGTTTAATATATTAAAAGCAATAGATAAAAATAGTATAGTTTTAGATTTGTTTGCAGGCTCTGGCTCCATAGGTATTGAATTTTTAAGTAGAGGAACTAAAAAGGCCTATTTTGTAGATAAATCTAATATTAGTATAATGGCAATAAAGGATAATTTAAATCATACTGACTTAATGGATAAATCTGAAATCATAAAAACTGACTCAATTAAAGCTATTAAATTTTTTGGTAGAAAGAATATTAAATTTAATTATATATTTATAGATCCACCCTATGAGAAAGGTTTGATTATTAAAGCTATTGAAAATATAAGTGATGAAAATATATTGCTGGAAAATGGAATTATAATAGCAGAACATGAAAAGGAATTGGATTTACCAAATAAAATTAACAAGCTTAAAAAGATAGACAGAAGAAATTATGGTAGCAAATCATTAACATTTTATACATATAATAAGGGGGCATAATTATGGTAGTTATATATCCAGGAAGTTTTGATCCTGTAACATATGGACATTTAGATATTATAGATAGATGTTCTAAGAAATTTGATAAAATCATAGTATCTGTTTTAAATAATCAGTCTAAAAAGAGTATGTTTACTATAGAAGAGAGGGTAGAATTACTAGAAAAGGTATTAGAAGAATATGATAATGTGGAAGTAGATACATTTTCAGGACTATTAGTAGACTATGCAAGAGAAAAAAATTGTACAACTATGA
Organism: uncultured Clostridiaceae bacterium; assembly: GCA_964564325.1. Classification (GTDB taxonomy): domain Bacteria; phylum Bacillota; class Clostridia; order Tissierellales; family Tepidimicrobiaceae; genus JAAZMA01. The sequence continues at coordinate 95,643 of CAZMBD010000001.1, read as the reverse complement.
TAAGAGGATTGAGGGCTGTATCAGATTTTGAATATGAGATGCAAATGGCATTAGTTAATAAAAAATTAGATGAGGATATTGAAACTTTTTTCATGGTATCTAGAGGTAAATATGCTTATTTGAGTTCTAGTATAGTAAAGGAAATAGCTATGTTTGATGGTAATGTTTCTTGTTTTGTACCAGAGATTGTAGAATTAGCATTAAAGGAAAAAATAAAAGGGGGTCAATGATATATGGATGTATTGAAATTAATCGAAGAAATAGAGGATATATTGGAAAATAGTTCTACAGTGCCCTTTTCATCTAAAGTAATGGTAGATGCAGATGAAATATATGAAATAATTAGTGAGATTAGGATAAGACTTCCAGATGAAATAAAACAAGCTAATTGGATTAAGGAAGAGAGACAAAGAATATTAGCTGAAGCACAAAAGGAAGCAGATACCATGTTAAATGAAGTAGAACTAAGAATAGAAGAGTTAATAGAACAAGATGAAATAACAAAGGAAGCTAAAAAAAGAGCAGAAGAAATAATAACGAAAGCACAAAATAATGCCAAGGATATTCGTCTAGGTTCATTAGAATATGCTGATAATATTTTATTAGAGACTCAGGAAGATTTAAAAAACCTAATAGATATTTTAAATGAAAATAGAGAAGAGTTAAGAGGTGGCAAATAATTATTCTTCTGATAAAAAACACCGTATTAATAGAACTATAATAGAGACTATAAGGAGATATAAAAGCATAAGCAATGCTAATTTAATTGAAGTTGAAAACATTACAGGCCATTTCATAAAATATATGTAATCTAGAATATTTATATCTGGAGAAAAGGTGGTCTCTATTATATTTTTATATTTTAATTTATATAATATTAAGCCATATATAGAAGCTAGAATGCCATGAAAGAATTTTCCTATTATGTACAACTTACTGCTTATGTCAGTGCTGGATAAAAAGGCTAGCGCTTGACTATGTATGGATATACCTCCCCATCCGATTAAAAAATTAATAATAGATATTTTTTCAATTAAATTTATATTAGAACTAGAAATTTTTTTGCAGCCTGTTGTCAATTCCAATATACCTGCTAGTATACCATGTAAAAGCTTTAAATCTATTGGAATTATATAATGAATTAAATCTATTAATTTTGATATAAATAAAAGTTCAATGACTACAGAGTAAAATATAATAAATCCACCTATTAAGAAAATGGAATTCATACTATTTTTTACAGATTCGCTTAGTATTATGCCTATTGGAGGAACTTTTTGTAAGGGAAATTTTTTTTGTAATTCTTTAGTTTTAATGTAGCCTCTATTTTTTATCTTTTTACTATCTTTAATTTTGTAAAATCTAAATAAAAGTCCTATAGTTATAACAGCTAGATAATGGGGATATAGAATTAATGGGGCTAAAGAAGGATTGTTTAACATTCCAACTGTTACGGCCCCAAGCATAAATAATGGTCCAGAGGTACTCGATAAAACTATCATTTGATCCCCTTCTGTTTTTGTAATAAGATTATTTTTTCTTAAAGAAGATACTACTTTACTTCCTACTGGATAACCAGAAACTATACTCATAGAAAAGGTAAATGCAGCAATACCAGGTAAATTAAATATGGGTCTCATAAGGGGTTCTAAAATTTTTCCTATTAAGTCTACAAAACCAATACTAATTAATATTTCTGAGATAATGAAAAAAGGTAATAAGGAAGGTATAACTATGTTAAACCAAATTAATAGACCTTCTTGAGCACCTTTTAGGGAAATTTGGGGGTTTTTTAAAATACCAAAGAGGATTAAAAATATAATTAATAAAAAAAACATATTTGAAAAAATTTTTTTCACCCAAATGTCCCCTTTCATATGAAATAAATACATAGTTTTAAAACTCCTATATTAATTATATTTTTATTTAATTTTTATATGATTATTTCTATTTTTTAATATATGGACTGATATAAAAGTCCATATCCATGTAGGAAACATTGTTATTAAGACCTAAGAAAAACAAATCTGTGGATTTTTTATCAAAGGAAATTATTTCCTCTAAATAGGGATTATTATATTTGCTATAATGAGCAAATTTTGTAATTATGGGTATATTAGATTTCTGTTTAATATTTTTTAATAAATATACTCCTTTATCATTGGCACCTAAAACCCTTATATAAGCTGGATAATAGGGGAGTAATTCATTAAAAATAGATTCAGTAAGCCCTAACATTAGATGAATAAATATTCTCTGTATTCTAGTTTTAGGATATCTTTTAGTAGATATTTCTTCAATTAAATCTTCCATATTTTTGCATATGGAGGATTTATTAAATATTCTATTTTCAAGGCCAGTTTCCACATCTTTAATATCTTTTAAAATATTTTTTGTATCTATATTCAATAAATAATGAATAATTTGGATATAATTATCTAAAGTATTGAAATTATTGTATTTATTGATATAATTTATTAAGTGGCTAAATGTTCTTTTAGGAACATGTCTTTTTATAGAATCTATTTCCTTAGAAAATATAGCATTGCGAATACCAGTAGCAGAAGAGATTTTATTATTTAAACTAGTTTCTCCATAAGAATTACCAATTCTTTTTATGCTTATAGGCTGTATATTGCTATTTAGAGTTTTTAAAGATTTTAAATATTCTATAGCTAAAATATTATTAGATGCTTTTAAGATTTCTTCAATTTCTTTGGTATTTATATTAGGATAAAATATGGTACAATAATCCACCAATGCTTTGCTACGAGATACTGGATATGAGTTTCCTAAACTCAGATACTCCTTTAGTTTTTCATTGAAAAAGGGTGGTTCTTCTATAAGAATATTTGCTATTTCTTCTAGATAATTCAAATTGCCTAATTCACTGCCAAAGGATATATAATTTACTATATTTAAACTATTTAAAAGAGATATACTGCCATAGGCAAATAATTCTGCCGATTGAGTAGAAAATATAAATGGGAGTTCGATTACCAAGTCAACTCCATTATCTATGGCCATTTTGGCTTTAGTCCATTTATCTATTAAGGATGGTTCACCTCTTTGGACAAAAGAGCCACTCATAACAGCTATGGAATATTCTGCATCTGTTAAAAATTTAGAATATTCTAGATGATATTTATGACCTAAATGAAATGGATTATATTCTGCTACTATACCTAATACTTTCACATTTAAAACCTCCCTTAGTATTAATAGTATTATAGCATATTTAAGGGATGAAAATATTGTTGATTTATTAACAATATTATAATAGAATTAGCATAGACAAACGCAAAAAAATAGGAGGAATGAAAAATGAATATATTAGTTATTAATTGTGGTAGTTCTTCTTTAAAGTACCAATTAATTAATATGAAAAATGAAGAAGTTTTAGCAAAAGGATTGGTAGAAAGAATTGGAATAGAAGGATCACAAGTTAAACATACTACTACTGGCAAAGAAGAAGTAGTAATAGAAGAGGTCATGAAAGATCATAGAAAAGCTTTAGAACTTGTACTTAATGCATTAATTGATCCTAATTATGGTGCTATTTCATCTATGGATGAGATAGGTGCAGTTGGTCATAGAGTTGTTCATGGTGGAGAAAAGTTTGCATCATCTGTTTTAATTGATGATGAAGTTATGGAAGCTTTAAATGATTGTATTGATTTAGCACCACTTCACAATCCACCAAATATCATGGGAATAGAAGCTTGCAAAGAATTAATGCCAGATACACCAATGGTTGGAGTATTTGATACTGCATTCCATCAAACAATACCTATGTCAAATTATATCTATCCGCTACCATATGAACTTTATGAAAAGTATGGCATTAGAAGATATGGTTTCCATGGAACTTCTCATAAATATGTAGCACTTAGAACTGCTGCAATATTAAATAAAAATCTAGAAGATTTAAATATTATATCTTGCCATTTAGGAAATGGAGCTAGTGTATGTGCTATAAAAGAAGGTAAGTCTATAGATACTAGTATGGGCTTTACCCCACTAGAAGGTTTAGCTATGGGAACTAGAACAGGAGACTTAGACCCAGCTATTATACCTTTTATAATGGAAAAGGAAAACTTAAACCTTGAAGAAATAAATGAATTATTTAATAAAAAATCTGGTGTATTAGGAATTTCTGGAATTAGTAGTGATTTTAGAGATTTAGAAGAAGCTGCAGAAGAAGGAAATGAAAGAGCTCAATTAGCATTAGATGTTTTTGTAAATAGAGTAAAGAAATATATAGGTGCATATGCTGCAATTATGGGCGAGGTGGATGCTTTAGTTTTCACAGCAGGAATAGGAGAAAATTCAATATCTATTAGAGAAAAAATTTGTGAAAATCTAGAATGTATTGGAGTAATACTAGACAAAGAAAGAAACCAAGTTAGAGGGAAAGAAACCATAGTTAGTAAAAATGACACATCTACTACAATTTTAGTTGTTCCAACTAATGAAGAGTTGATGATAGCAAAGGATACTTTAGAATTAGTTCAAAAATAATATTTCTTGACAAATATAGGCTACCTTTATATAATAATGTATGTGATTTTAAGAGGTGAATTATATGGACATTGATTTGAGGGATTTCCAGGATAAGGTTACAGAAAGTCTTCATATTGAAGATGAAATACAGATAAACTCTTTGGATATCCAAGGAAGGCATGTTAATTTTATAGAGCCTATTAGATATGAAGGAAACATCTATAAGGTAGCACAAGATAAAATGGTTCATATTAATATTTATTATAAATATGAAGAAGCCTGTGGGCGATGTCTAAAATTATATGAAACTGAAAACAAATCAGTTTTGACTGGAAAACTAGTTGAAGAAACTAGAAAAGAAAATGAGGATGAGGAAGAAAACTTAATTTATTATACTGATGATAAATTAGATTTAACAGAAGATATAATAGATACTATTATTTTAAATCTTCCAATGAAACCATTGTGTAATGAAGGGTGTAAGGGTTTGTGCCCAAAATGTGGAATTAATCTTAATGAAGAGCAATGTGATTGTGAAATAGAATATGTTGATCCACGATTTGAAAAACTTAAGGAACTTTTTCCAAAAGAGTAAGGAGGTGTTCTAAATGGCAGTACCAAAACGAAAAACTTCAAAAACTAGGAAAAATAAGAGAAGAGCCTCTGCATATAAATTGCCAAAGGTTACTGTATCTGAATGTCCACAATGTCATGAAACAAAATTACCTCATAGAGTATGCCCATCTTGCGGATATTATGGAGGTAAAAAAGTAGTAGATATGGACTAATACCTAAAAGATAGTGAGAAAATATCACTATCTTTTTTTCTATAATTATTGCATTTTTACATATTTTATAATATATTAAATATCAATGGCGATTATGAGGAGGGTTAATATGAAAATAATCGTAGATAGCATGGGTAGCGATAAAGGACCCCAAGAAATAATTAAGGGCGCTGTAGATGGCATTAATGAATTTGGAGTAGAAATAATACTTGTAGGAGAAGAAAATATAATTAAGAGGGAATTATCAAAATATACCTATCCTAAAAATTCTATAGAAATAATAAATGCGGAAGAAACTATAAGTAACGAAGATGAACCAGTACTTGCTATTAGGAGGAAAAAAAATTCTTCAATGGTTTTAGGTTTAGAAGCTTTGGCTAATGGTCAAGGAGATGGTTTTGTATCTACGGGGAATACAGGTGCATTGTTAGCTGGTGGGCTTTTTATAGTAAAACGAATAGAAGGCGTTGAAAGGGCAGCATTGGCTACGGTTTATCCTACTAAAAAAGGAATTTCTTTTATTTTGGATGTAGGTGCTAATGTAGATTCAAAACCTGAATATTTAATGCAATTTGCTACTATGGGTTCTATTTATGGTGAAAAAGTTTTAGGTATAAAATCTCCTACAGTTGGTCTTGCTAATATTGGTGTAGAAGAAGGAAAGGGGAATATCTTAGTTAGGGAGTCTTATGAATTGCTTTCTAATTCTAATTTAAATTTTATAGGGAATGTAGAAATTAGGGATATTCCTGAAGGAATTGTAGATATTATAGTATGTGATGGTTTTGTTGGAAATGTAATATTAAAATTAACTGAAGGAATGGCTATAACTATGTTTTCTACATTAAAAGAGGAATTTGCTAGTTCTTTTAAGTCTAAAATAGGGGCATTAATGTTAAAAGCCCAATTGAAATCCTTTAAAAATAGATTAGATTATAGGGAATATGGTGGGGCACCACTATTGGGTTTAAAAAAACCAGTAGTAAAGGCTCATGGAAGTTCTGATGCTTTTGCAATTAAAAATGCTATTAGACAGGTAAAGACTTTTTCAGATAATAATGTAATAAGTATAATTGAGGAAGATATAAAAGGAGGTATTTAAATGGTATATGAAAAAATTAGAAATATGATATCTATACAATTTAATATTGATGAAGAAAAAATTACTATGGAAACAGATTTTAGAAAGGATTTAGGTGCAGATTCTATAGATTTAGTAGAGCTTATTATGTCTTTAGAGGAAGAATTTGATTTAGAAGTGGAAGATGAGGAAGTAGAAAATATAAATACTGTAGAAGATGCAGTAGAATATATTAATAATATTTTAAATTAAGGTTTTACCATTAGGTCTTAAATTTAAGATCTAATGGTAGTGAATTTTATGGTTGGGGGTAATATAGTGAAAATATCATCTAAACGACGTGATAGTTTAGAAGAATTACAATTAAATATTAATTATAATTTTAGAAATATGGAAGTTTTAAATAGATCTTTAACTCATAGTTCTTATGCAAATGAGAATAAGTTGGAAAGTTATGAAAGTAATGAAAGGTTAGAATTCTTGGGAGATGTAGTAGTAAGTCTTACAGTTTCTGAATATCTATATCATCGCTTCCTAGAGTTTCCAGAAGGTGATTTAACTAAGAAACGGGCTAAAGTAGTTTGTGAATCTTCTTTGGCTTTTGCTGCTAGGAAGATAAAACTTGGAGATTATTTATTACTTGGGAAAGGTGAAGAAATTACAGGAGGAAGAAAGCGAGATTCTATATTAGCAGATGCTTTTGAAGCATTAACTGGAGCAATATATTTAGATGGAGGAATTGAAGCATCTAAAAAATTTTTAATAGATATGTTTGAAGAGGAAGTAATTTATGCAATTTCAAAAGGAAATTTATTTATAGATTATAAAACCTATCTACAGGAAATATTGCAAAAAACAAATAATTCTAAAATTGAATATATAGTAGAAAAAGAAGTAGGTCCAGATCATAATAAAAAATTCTATATGAATGTGGTTGTAGAAAATAAAATCATAGGGAAGGGCATAGGAAGAAATAAAAAAGAAGCAGAACAAATGGCAGCTAAACAGGCCTTATACAAAATGGGTGAGGAAGTTGAGTAAAGATTATTTTATTATACCAATTTTTGTACCACATTTAGGCTGTCCTCATGATTGTATTTTCTGTAATCAAAGAAAAATTACTGGATTATCTACTAATATTCAAGCTGATGATGTAAGAAAAACCATAGAAGAACATTTAGCTACTTTTCCTAAAAGGCCTATAAATATAGAAGTGGCTTTTTACGGTGGAAGTTTTACTGGTATTGATAAAAAAGATCAAGAGAATTTATTATCCATACCATATCAATATAAAAAAGAAGGTAAAATTCATGGTATTAGATTATCTACGAGACCAGATTATATAGATAAAGATATTTTAGACTTATTAAAAAAATATGAGGTAGACACTATAGAACTAGGCGTACAATCCCTAAATGAAGAAGTTCTCAAGAAATCTTATAGAGGACATAGCGTAGAGGATGTATATAGAGCATCTAAACTCATAAAAGAATATGGATTTAATTTAGGATTGCAGATGATGATAGGATTAGTGGGAGATACTAGAGAAAAAGCAATATATACAGCAAAGGAGTTTGTGAAGCTAGATCCATATTGTGTTCGAATATATCCTACTTTAGTTATAAAGGATACTTATTTAGAAAAAATATATAAAAATAATAAGTATATACCACTATCAGTAGAGGAAGCTGTAAATATAGTTACAGATATTTTAATGCTATTTGAATACAATAATATAAATGTAATACGAATAGGTTTACAACCTACTGAAAACATACAATTAGGTAAGGATGTAGTGGCTGGACCTTTTCACCCTTCTTTTAGGCAATTAGTAGAGTCTAATATATATAAAAATTTATTGGAAGATTATTTAAAAAACTATGACAGGTCTACAATTAAAGGTGAAACTATGGTTCTTGAAGCCAATGAAAAAATTATATCTAATATATCTGGCCAAAAATCTTCTAATATTAATTATTTAGTTGAAAGATTTAAATTAAAAAATATTAAAATCTATAGAAGAGATTTTCCACTAGATATGATAAAAATTCATATAGGGGAAAGAGAAGATATTTTTGACATAAGAAAGGCCACAGAAAGATTTTTAAGTCATAAAGATATATTAGAAATTTAAGAGGTGTTGGATTTGCATTTAAAAAAATTAGAGATACAGGGTTTTAAATCTTTTGCAGATAAAATTGAAATTGATTTTAAAGAAGGGATTACTGCTATTGTAGGTCCTAATGGCAGTGGCAAAAGCAATATTTCTGATGCTATTCGATGGGTATTAGGTGAACAAAGTGTTAAAACTCTAAGGGGTAGTAAAATGGAAGATGTTATTTTTTCTGGTACTGATGCTAGAAAAGCTCTAGGATATGCAGAGGTAACTATAATTTTTGACAATAAAGATGGACTAATACCATTAGATTATCAAGAAGTGGCCATAACTAGGAGAATGTTTCGTTCTGGAGAATCAGAATACTATATAAATAAAAGCTCCTGTAGATTAAGAGATATTAAAGAAATATTTATGGATACAGGTGTTGGAAAAGATGGCTATTCCATTATTGGACAAGGTAAGGTAGATGAAATCTTAAGTAGTAGACCAGAAGATAGGAGAAATATATTTGAAGAGGCAGCAGGAATAGTAAAATATAAAACTAAAAAAGAATTATCTGAAAAAAAACTAGAAAAAACTAAGGAAAATCTAATTAGAATAGAAGATATTATAGGAGAATTAGAAAAACAATTAGATTATCTTAAGGAGCAATCGGTGAAAGCCAATAAGTTTATAGAATTATCTAGGGAATTAAAAGAATTGGAAGTAAATCTTTTTATAAGGAAAATAGATGAAATTAGAGAAATAATTAAAAACTGCCAAGAAGAAAAAGAAAAAATTCAAATTCAAATAAAAGATATCATAAAAAATAAGAATAATATTGAAAATAAATTTAATTTAATGAAAAATGAAATTGAGAGCTTAGATAATTCAGCTAATACATTACAAAGTGAAAAATTAGAAATTTTAAAAGAATTAAATCAAAAAACAAATGATATAGAATTATTAAGGGAAAAACAAAAATTTCATATTAAAGATAGAAATAGATTAGATATGGAGTTAAATGAATTAGCAAATAGAAAAGACGAAATAAAAAATGAATGCCATATACTTAAAAATGAAAGTACTGATTTAGAAAAAAGATTAGCTTTATTGAAAGAAGAGTATATAGAAAAAAATAAAAATTTAATAGAATTAAATAAAAAAATTGAAGAAAGTGAGAAAAGTATAGAAAAAGAAAAAAATATTCTTTTAGAGAATTATAATTTAATAGCTGATAAGAAAAGCAAAATAAATAATATGGTAAGTTTTGAAGAAAATATTTTAAGTAGGATCAAACAATTAGAAAGAGAAATAGAAAAATTAAAACTTACTATAGAAAAAAATGAAAGTTTAATAAAAAAAATAGAAGAAACAGAGGAAGTAGGTAAAAAGGAAATTTTAAGCTTTAATAAATCTATAGCTTATTTAAAATTAGAAGAGGAAAAATATCAAGAAATTTTAGATAAATTATATAAAGATATCAATAAAAATAAAATAGAATTACAGGGAAATATTTCTAACTACAATTTGCTTAAAAATATGGAAGAAGATTATGAAGGCTATTATAAAAGTGTTAAAAATTTAATGATTAGATGTAAAACTAATGAAAAACTAGATGCAAAACTAATTGGAATTATAGCGGATCTCATAGAAGTAGAAGAAAAATATGAGAAGGCCATAGATGTGGCACTGGGAGGTAGTTTGCAAAACATAGTAACTGCCAATGAGGAAGATGCTAAATTTCTAATAGATTATTTAAGGGAGAATAAATTAGGTAGAATTACTTTTTTACCTCTTACTACAATAAAGGGTAATTCAATAAATATAAATATTGAGGATAGAAATAAGTATAATATACTAGGTTTAGGTTCTGAACTAATAAGTTTTGATGACAAATACAAAGATATTATGGAATACCTACTAGGTAGAACTATAGTGGTAGAAAATTTAAAAGATGGCATAGCTGTAGCTAAAAGATTTAATTATAAATTTAGAATAACTACATTAGAAGGAGATATTATAAATGCAGGAGGTTCCATGACAGGTGGAAGTATGCCAAAGATAAGTGGAAATTTACTTAATAGAAAAACTAGAATAGAAAAATTAAAGGAAGAAATAAATAAACTTTCTCTTTTACAAAATTCTTTGGAAAAAGAAAAACTAGATATTAAATTAAAACTAAATCAAATTACTGAAGAATTAAGTTCGCAAAATGAAAAGCTACAAGAATTAAATATTGAAGTAGTTAAAACAGAAAATGAAAAAAACAAGCAATTAACAGATATAGATAGAAATTATGAATTTATTAAAAAATATAAAGGAGAAATTATAGAATTAAGTTTAGAATTAGAAGAAATAGTGAAAAATAAAACTTTATTAATTGAGGATTTAAATGAAATTCAAGAAAAAAACATATTGTTAAAAAACAATATAGATGAACTACTTAATAAATTTAAAGAAGAGAAGGCCGTAAGAGACGAATTTTTAGCCAAGACAAGTGATACAAAACTTGAAATAAATTCCTTAGATAATAATTTAAATAATAATAAAGAGAAAATTGAAAAAATAGGAAGAGAAATTCAAACAATAGAGGATACTCGAAATAAAAAAATATCCGAAATAAAAAAAATCGAAGAAGAAATAAATTATATAGTAGATGAAACAAGAAATATTGAAAATAGTATCAAATTATTATCGGATAAAGAAAAGGAAAAGAACAATGAATTTATTCTTTTAAAAAATGAAAAGGATAAACTTATGGGAGATTATTATCTAGAACAGAAAAACCTTAAAGAAATAAATGAAAAGTTAAGTAAATATGAAAAGGCTAGAAATAATTGGGACGTAAAAGAAGCAAAATATAATGTACAATTAGATAATATAAATGGCAAATTATCAGATGATTATGATCTAGAATATACTGAAGCCTTAAAATCGTGGAAGGAAATAGAAGATTTAAATGAAACAAAAGCTAAAGTAAATAAATTAAAGGGAGAAATAAAGAAAATTGGTACTGTGGATTTATCTTCCATAGAGGAGTACAAATTAGTGTCTGAAAGATTTGCATTTATATCTAAACAACATAAAGATTTATTAGAGGCCAAATCTGATCTTCAAAAAGTAATAGTAGATATGGAAGATAAAATGACTGAACAATTTTTGTATAATTTTGATTTAATTAACAAAGAATTTAATCAAGTATTTTCTATACTATTTAATGGAGGTAAGGCTGAATTAAAATTAGAAGATGAAGAAAATATATTGACCTGTGGCATAGAGATAAATGCACAACCCCCTGGGAAAAAGTTGCAAAGTTTAACTTTGTTATCTGGTGGTGAAAAATCTCTTACAGCTGTAGCATTACTATTTGCAATTCTCCAAATTAAGCCTACGCCATTTTGTATATTAGATGAAATTGATGCGGCATTAGATGAGGCTAATATAAATAGATATACAAATTATTTGAAATCTTTATCTCATGAAACTCAGTTTATCATGATTACTCATAGAAAAAGTACTATGGAAATGGCAGATATATTATATGGGGTAACTATGGAAGAAGAAGGTATAAGTAAAATAATTTCTGTTAAATTAACAGATAATTTAGAAGAAATTGCTAGTTGAGGAGGATAATATGTTTAAAAACTTTTTTAAATGGGGCAAAAAAGATGAAAATAAAGAAAAAATAGATCAAATTGAAGAAATAGAAGTTGAGGAAGAGAAACTCTCTTTAAAAGAGAAATCTACTTGCGAAGAAGAACCTGAAACCCAGGGACAATACAAGATAGGCGAAGAAACTTCTTGTAAAGAAGAGCAGGAATTTGAAGAAGAATATATTTATGAGGAAACAAAAATTGAAGAAGAACAATCTGAAGAGATTAAACAAAAAAAGCCTAATTTTTTTGAAAAATTATTTGCTGGTCTAGATAAGACTAGAAAAGATTTTACAGATAAAATTGATGGTATACTTAGTTCTTATAAAAAAATTGATGAGGAATTATTTGAAGATTTAGAAGAAATTCTGGTTACTGCTGATGTGGGGATTAGTACTACTATGAAGATTATAGATAATTTAAGGGATAGGGTTAAAAAAGAAAAGGTTAAGGATCCTCAAGAGGTTAAGGAATTGCTAAAAGAAGAAATTTTGAATATAATGACTAAAACTGAGAATTCTAATTTACTAGATATTAAACCTTCACCTGCAGTTATATTAGTAGTAGGGGTAAATGGAGTAGGTAAAACTACTACTATTGGAAAACTTTCTTATAATTTAAAAATGGAAGGTAATAAGGTCATAATAGCCGCAGGAGATACCTTTAGAGCAGCGGCCATTGAACAATTGGAAGAGTGGGGTAATAGATCTGGTGTAGATATAATAGCTCATAAGGAAGGTGCAGATCCTGCTGCTGTAATATATGATGGAATTCAAGCTGCAAAAGCAAGAAAATCTGATGTTTTAATATGTGATACTGCAGGAAGACTTCATAATAAAAAGAATTTAATGGATGAATTAAATAAAATATTTAGAGTGGTGGAAAGAGAATATCCTGAGGCTAAAAAAGAGGTTCTATTAGTATTAGACGCAACTACGGGACAAAACGCCATATCACAGGCTAAAGTCTTTAAAGAAGTAGCTAATATTACTGGTGTAGCTTTGACCAAATTAGACGGTACTGCAAAAGGTGGAGTAGTCATAGCCCTTCAATCAGAACTAGGCTTACCTGTAAAATTAGTTGGCGTAGGAGAGGGAATTGAGGATTTGCAAATTTTCAATGCAGAAGATTTCGTAGAGGCAATTTTTAATTAAAATTTAGTTGTTGACAAAGATATAAAATTATATTAAAATAACACTGTCAAGGAAAATACTTAACAGTGTTATTTTAAATTGGTGGTTATTATGGTAGAAAAATTAGTTGAAATTGGAATATTATTTGATTTTTACGGCAAATTGCTAACAGATAGACAGTATTCAGTGGTAGAATTATATTATATTTATGATTTCTCTTTAGCAGAAATAGGTGAAGAATTGAATATTAGTCGACAAGCTGTATATGATACTCTTAAAAGATCAGAACACAAACTATATGAATATGAGGATAGTTTAGGACTTATAGAAAAGTTTAATTTAAACAAAGAAGAAATTAAAGGAATTGCTATTTTAGTGGAAGAAATAGAAGAGGAATCTAGAAAAAATGGGAATCTTAAAATATTAGAAAAAACTAAGGAACTTAAAAATCTAATAGGTAAAATAATTGATGAGAATTAGGAGGTGAATTATTTATGGCGTTTGAATCTTTAGCTGAAAAATTACAAAATGCATTGAGTCAATTAAAAGGCAAGGGGAAACTTTCTGAAAAAGATGTAGATATGGCAATGAGAGAAGTAAGATTGGCACTTTTAGAGGCAGATGTCAATTTTAAAGTTGTAAAAAATTTTACAAATAGAGTAAAAGAAAGAGCAATTGGCTCTGAAGTAATGGAGAGTTTAACTCCTGGGCAACAGGTAATTAAAATAGTAAATGAAGAATTGACTATTTTAATGGGAGAGAAGGAAGAAAAAATAAATTTCTCACCTACACCACCTACAGTTATATTAATGTGTGGGCTACAGGGGGCTGGTAAAACTACTACTACAGGGAAATTAGCTTATAATCTTAAAAAACAAAATAAGAGGCCTTTATTAGTTGCTTGTGATATATATAGACCTGCTGCTATTAAGCAATTAGAGATAGTAGGTGAAAAAGCTGGAGTTCCAGTATTTTCAATGGGAAACAAAACTAATCCTGTAGATATTGCAAAGGCAGCAATGGAACACGGTAAAAGAAATAATCATGATGTGATAATTATAGATACTGCTGGTAGACTTCATATAGATGAAGAATTAATGGATGAGCTTAAAAATATTCATGATGCAGTAAATCCTGAAGAAGTTCTTTTAGTTGTAGATGCTATGACAGGGCAAGATGCTGTAAATGTAGCCAAGACTTTTAATGAAGCTTTAGAGATTTCAGGTGTAGTATTAACTAAATTAGACGGAGATGCTAGAGGTGGTGCTGCTCTATCTATTAGAACTGTAACTGGTAAACCTATAAAATTTGTGGGAATGGGAGAGAAACTAGATCAATTAGAGACCTTCCATCCAGATAGAATGGCTTCTAGGATATTAGGTATGGGAGATGTACTAACTTTAATTGAAAAGGCTCAGTCTTCTTTCGATGAAAAGAAAGCAATTGAATTGGAGAAAAAACTTCGTTCCCAACAATTTACTTTGGAAGATTTCTTAGACCAATTGGAAGAGATGAAAAATTTAGGACCATTAGATGAAATAATGGGTATGATACCTGGAATGAATTCTAAGGCGCTAAAGGGCTTAAATGTAGATGAAAAGGAAATAGTTAGAATACAGGCCATTATACAATCTATGACTCCAGCAGAAAGAGAAAACCCAAGTATAATAGATAGTAAGAGAAGAAAGAGAATTGCTAATGGTAGTGGTACTACAGTTCAAGATGTAAATAAACTATTAAAGCAATTCAAGGAAACTCAAAAAATGATGAAGAGATTTGGAGACATAGAAAAAAATATGAAGAAAAAAGGGAAATTTGGAATGCCCTTTTTCTAATAGATAGTTTTTAAAAGGAGGTGAAAAAATGGCAGTTAAAATTAGATTAAAAAGAATGGGAGCTAAGAAGGATCCTTTCTATAGAATAGTAGTTGCTGATTCTCGTTCTCCAAGAAATGGGAGATTTATTGAGGAAATTGGTTATTATAATCCATTAACTGAACCTAAAACAGTTAAGATAGATGATGAAAAAGCTACAAAATGGTTACAAAATGGAGCAAAACCAACAGATACTGTAGATAGATTGTTTAGAGAAAACAATATATATGCTAAGATTAATGAGAACAGTGTAGAAGAATAATTTCAAGGAGGTGCTAGAAATGGGAGAGTTAGTAGAGACAATAGCTAAGGCACTTGTAGATAATCCAGACCAAGTAGAAGTTAATGAGATTGAAGGTACTCAATCTGTAATCATTGAATTAAAAGTCGCAGAGGAAGATATGGGTAAGATAATAGGAAAACAAGGTAGAATTGCAAAAGCTATAAGAACTGTAGTGAAAGCAGCAGCTATTAAGGAAAACAAAAGGGTAGTAGTTGAAATTATTCAATAGTAGGGATTAGAAAACTAATCCCTTTATTCTAAAGGGTAGGTGAGGATGGCATTGGACTATGTGCAAATTGGGAAAATAGTAAATACTCATGGTATAAAAGGTGAATTAAAAATATATCCCTTAACTGACAATATATATAGATTTGACCATCTGAAAACTGCTTTTTTAGGAGAGGAAAAGATAAAAGTAGAGATACAAAATGTAAAATATCATAAAAATTTTGCTATACTGAAATTTAAAGAATTCAATGATATTAATGAAGTTTTGCATTTTAAAGAAGAGTTTATTTATGTGGATATGGATGGAAGAGTGGATTTACCAGAAAAACACTATTTTATATTCGATATAATTGGTTGCAAGGTATATGATACTAGTAACATTCTTATTGGAACTGTAATAGAGGTAATTCAATCAGCTGGTAATGATGTTTATGTTGTAAAAGATATGAGGGATCAGAAAGAATATCTGATTCCAGCTGTTAAAGAATTTTTTGTTCTAATAGATGTAGCTAATAAAAAAATAATTATCGATCCTATTGAAGGAATGATAGAATGAAAATTCATGTATTGACTTTATTTCCAGAACTTTTTTTTGTGTTTAAGGACTGGAGTATAGTTGGAAGAACTATTGAAAAAGGTATACTAACTTTGGAGCCAATTAATATTAGAGATTTTAGTAAAGATAAACATAAGCAGGTAGATGACTATCCCTATGGTGGTGGGCCAGGTATGGTAATGAAACCAGAGCCCATTTATGATGCATTAAATAGTGTAAAAAAGGATAATTCAAAAACCATATACTTATCTCCTCAAGGAAAACCCTATAATCAAAAAATGGCAAAATTACTATCTCAAGAAGAACATTTAATATTATTATGTGGTCATTATGAGGGTATAGATAATAGAATAATAGATAATTATATTGATATGGAGATTTCTATAGGAGATTATGTATTAACAGGTGGGGAATTGCCAGCTATGGTTTTAATAGAATCTATAATAAGATTATTGCCAGGTGCATTAAGTAGTGAAGAATCTTTTACTGAGGAATCTCATTATAATGGACTATTAGAATATCCACAATATACAAGACCTAGGGTGTTTAACAATTTGGAAGTACCAGAAATATTATTATCTGGGGATCATAAAAAAATAGAAGAATGGAAGAAATACAAATCCCTGGAGATTACTTATATGAAGAGACCAGATTTATTAAAAAAACAAAATTTAAGCCCTAGTGAAGAGGAATTGTTGAAAGAAATAAAAGCTAAAATAAAAAATAAAAATAGTTGAATTTAACATACTCCTGTGCTATAATACAGAACGTATGGAATTACGGGTGGTCCTCTGCTATATTTAGTATAGCAAGAACACTTAGGGGAAGGGAGGCAAAATCATGAATATAATTCAAATATTAGAGGATGAACAAAAGAAGGAAAATTTACCTGAATTCAGTGTAGGTGATACTGTTCAAGTTCATTATAAAGTTAAAGAAGGTACTCGAGAAAGAATACAAATTTTTGAGGGAACAGTTATAAGAAGACAGGGTGGTGGAATAGGAGAAACTTTCACTGTAAGAAGATTGTCTTATGGCGTTGGTGTTGAAAGAACTTTCCCTTTACATTCTCCAAGAGTTGAAAATATTGTTGTTACAAGAAGAGGTAGTACTAGAAGAGCTAAGCTTTACTATATAAGAGAAAGACAAGGTAAAGCAGCTAAAGTTAAAGAGAAGAAAATGTATTAATGTATTGGGACTTATTATAGTCCCAATTTTATTTATAAAAAAGTAGGTGGGTATTATGAATATTAATTGGTATCCAGGGCATATGAAAAAAACTAAAGAATCTATAAAGAAAAGTCTATCAATGGTAGATATAGTATATGAAATAATAGATGCAAGAATTCCATATAGTAGTAGAAATCCAGAAACTGACAATATAATTGGAGATAAACCTAGACTATTAATCATGGCTAAAAAGGATTTAGCTGATGAAATGGCAAATAATTTATGGGAAAAGTATTTTGAAAACAAAGGTATTCAATCCGTAAATGTAAATAGTTTAAATAATGATGGAATTAATGATATTATTGATATGTCCTATAAATTAACTGAAGAAAAGATGAAAAAATTAGAAAAAAAAGGCATTAAAAATAGACCTATACGTGCCATAATAATAGGTATTCCCAATGTGGGAAAATCCACTTTAATAAATAGTTTGTCTAAAAGAAAAGGTGCTAAAGTGGGAAATAAACCTGGAATAACTAAGGCAAATCAATGGATTAAGATTAAAGGAAATTTAGAATTACTAGATACACCTGGAATACTTTGGCCTAAATTTGAAGACAAGACTATTGCTTTAAACTTAGCATTTACTGGTGCTATTAAAGATGAATTATTAGATATAGAAACATTGGCATTAGAATTAGTAAAAAAATTAAATTCTATATCTACCGAAATATTGTCTAGTCGATACAATATTTCTACAGTTGAAAAATCACCTTATGATATAATAATTGAAATTGGTCGTAAAAGAGGATGTGTGGTAAAGGGGGGTGAAATAGATTTTTTAAAAGCCAGCAATCTATTATTAGATGATTTTAGAAAAGGTCAATTAGGAAAAATCACCTTGGAATTACCTCCAGAAAATTCAAAATAGTTATAATACATAATAGGAGGGTATATTTAATGTTAGAACTAGAAAATGAATTATATAATAGTGGGTGTAATTTTATTGCATGCATAGATGAAGTAGGCAGAGGTTCACTGGCTGGAGATGTCGTGGCTTGTGCGATTATAATGCCTAGGAATAATCTAATCCCAGGTATAAAGGATTCAAAGAAACTATCACCTAAAAAAAGAGAAGAATTATATAAAATAATTTTGAAAAATGTTATTGCAGTTGGTATTGGAGAAATTAGCCCCAATATTATAGATGAAATAAATATTAAAGAGGCAACTAAATTAGCAATGAAAGAGGCAGTTTTAAATCTAAAGGACAAAAATGGTGACAATATAAATCCAGATTATTTATTAATAGATGCTGAAAGTATTCCTGTTAATATACCTCAAAAAAGTATTATTAAAGGTGATGAAAAATTTTATGGAATTCAATGTGCATCTATTGTGGCTAAAGTATATAGGGATAAAATATGTGAAAAATGGGATAGGGAATATCCAGGATATAAAATTTATAAAAATAAGGGATATGGTACTAAAGAACATAGAGAAGCAATTAAAGAACTTGGACCTTCTCCTATACACAGAAAGTCATTTTTGAAAAATATTTTATAATCTATTGAAGGGGGACAATAGATGGAAGTCAATAATATTAATATCTTATATATGGACAATCTGCCTATAGATTCTAAATTAAACTTTCTTAAAGAAGGCACTATATTAGAAGGCGAAATATTAGAAATAGAAGAACAAGAAGCCCTAATATATATAGAAGGTTTTGGAAAAATAAAAGCAAATATTCAAATTGAATTAAATGAATTTATGGGAAAAGAAATAAGTTTTTTAGTTAAGTCAAAAACACAAAATGAAATTCATTTAAAACCAATTTTAAACCTAGTTGAAAAAGCAAATGATCTCAAAACTATTCAAACTAAAGATGCTTATTTAATTGAAATATTAAATGAATACAGGATAGAAGAAGATACTGTATCTGTTGAATATTTAAATAATTTAATGAAGTATAATGTACCAGTAAATGAAAAAAACATTATATCAGGTTTAAAAATTTTAAATAAATTAGAGCAGTTAATGAATACAAATGAAGATACTCATACGATAATTAATTTAGAAGAAGGATCAGAAATACAGAAGGCTGATATAAGAAATTTACTTGTTTTTCCTAAGAATAGAGAAGATGAAAATAAAGGTAATTTAAATCAATTAGTAAAGAATGAACTAGGTGAATCAAAAGAAATAATGGAAAATATAGATACTGATAAAACTAATATAGCATTAAAGTTTGAAGAAAATGAAAAGCAAAACAAAAGTTTTTTCTTTATAGAAGATTTAAAAACTAAGATAAATACAAATATTGAACGAGAGATAGATTCAAATATAATAAAGACTATTGCATTATTTGTAAAATATGATATTAAAGCTAGTATTAATAATATAAGATATTTTCTGGAATTAAATCAAAATTCCGATATATTTTTAAAAGATTTAGAGTTTTTGCAAAAAAACTTAAAATATGAAAAGTTTACAATTTTAGATAAAAAGGCTATGATTAATAGTGGAAACTTTAAAAACATAATAGAAGAAAACTATATTAAGTATAAAATAATACTAGAAAAAACAATGGAATACATTGATGAAAATTCATCAGTTATAAATAAAACTGCAAAAGAAAAGATAAATGAATTACAAAACAAGTTGGATTTTTTAGAGGAAATTAATCATGAATTAAGTTTTATATATATTCCATTGCTTTTAAATGATAATTACGAGAATGCTATTACCTTGTTAAAAGATAGAAAAAAGGAAAATAATCCCAAGAGTAAAATAAATATATTTATTAATTTAAATACTAATAATTTAGGAAATGTGAAAATATCTTGTGAGGTTATAGCGGATAATATAAATATTCAATTTAGTGGACTTAAAAAAGAAGATGTAGATTTATTTAAGAATAGAGAAAAGGAATTAGAAATTGCAATATTAAATACAGGATATATTCTTGGAAATATAGAATATATTATAAAACAAGAAAATAATATTTTAGATTTTTTAATTGTCAATAAAAATCCTGTTTATTATTTAGATGTAGAGGTATGATTATGAAAAATAATGAGTATAAAAACAAAAAGGCAGTAGCCCTTAGCTATAAAGAAAACGAAGATATTGCACCAAGAGTAATAGCCAAGGGGAAGGGCGAAATAGCTGAAAAAATAATTGAAACAGGAGAAAAATCTAAGATTCAAATATATGAGGATGGGAATTTAATAGAGGATTTATTGAAATTAGAATTATATGATGAAATACCACCAGAACTATACGAGGCAGTGGCAGAAATTATTTTATTTGTTCACTCACTAGATAAGAAAAAGGGAGATTACTATGAAAAACAATAGAGTAAAGGGAACCCTGGGGGAAGACATAGCAGTAAATTATCTTAAGTCTAAAGGATATAAAATAATTGATAGAAATTATAGTACTAATATTGGAGAAATTGATATAATTGCTATAAAGGATAATATTTTAGTTTTTATAGAAGTTAAAGCTAGAACTAATTTTAATTATGGATATCCCTATGAAGCTGTTAATTGGAAAAAACAAGAGAAAATTATTAAATCCTCTTATATTTATATGAAACATAAAAATTTATGTAAATATCAAATAAGATATGATATTATTCAGGTTTATTTACAAAAAGAACCTAAAATTAATCATATAGAGAATGCATTTTGTAGATAAAGATTGGAAAATAGCTTAATTTGCTTATTGCCCAGGGAATAGCTAATATAAGTGGAATAGGGGGTATTTCAATGTATTCAAAAGTGAATACCTGTGTACTTCAAGGTTTAAATGGGTATATTGTAGAAGTGGAAACTGATATTTCAAGGGGAATGCCAGTTTTCCAAATAGTAGGTTTGCCAGATACATCTATAACAGAATCTAAAGAAAGAGTTAGAACTGCTATAAAAAATAGTGGGTTTGAATTTCCACTAAATAGAATTACAGTAAATTTAGTTCCAGCTAATTTTAAAAAAGAGGGTTCTCAGATAGATTTGGCTATAGCTACAGGGATTTTATTGGCAATAGGAAATATATATGGGGAATGTTTTGAAGATACTGCTTTTATAGGCGAATTGGCATTAGATGGTCGAGTAAATCCTGTAGAAGGAGTATTACCTATGGTAATTTCTATGCGAGAATATAGTATTAAAAGATGTATAATTCCCTACGAAAATAGAGATGAAGCATCTGTAGTGGAAGATTTAGATATAATACCTGTTAGAAATTTACGAGAACTTGTAGATTATTTAAATCATGAAGAAGACATTCTCCCATATAAAGGAAAATCCATTTCTTTAGATATGGAAGATAAATATAATATTGACTTTAGTGATATTAAAGGACAAGAAGGATTAAAAAGAGCTTTAGAGGTAGCAGCTGCTGGATCTCACAATATGTTAATTCTAGGGCCACCTGGTTCTGGGAAAACTATGGCAGCTAAAAGGCTCCCTACTATATTGCCAAAACTTTCTTCTGAAGAAGCAATTGAAGTAACAAAAATATACTCTGTTGCTGGATTATTAGATTCCAATAAATTAATGTACACAAGACCCTTTAGAGATCCTCATCATACTGCATCAGCTGCATCACTAATTGGTGGTGGTAGAGTACCTAGACCTGGAGAAGTTTCTTTAGCTCACAACGGGGTTCTTTTTTTAGATGAATTACCTGAGTTTAATAAAAATGTATTGGAAGTCTTAAGGCAGCCTATGGAAGATGGCGTTGTAACTATATCTAGGGTAAATGCTACTTTGACTTATCCGGCTAAATTTATGATGATTGCAAGCATGAACCCTTGTCCGTGCGGATATTATGGGGATCCATTTCACGAATGTACTTGTTCTCAAGCTAGTATAGATAGATATTTAGGGAAAATAAGTAATCCCTTATTAGATAGAATAGATATTCATATTGAGGTATTGCCTGTGAATTATAGGGAGCTAAAGGATAACAGAAAGATAGAGGGCTCTAAAGAAATAAGAGATAGAGTTAATAGAGCTAGAGAAATACAATATCATAGATATAAAGAGGATAATATATTTAGTAATTCAGAATTAGAGTCTAGAAGTATAAAAAAATATTGTAGACTTACACCAGAGGCAGAGAGTATATTTAAGAAAGCTTTCAATAAATACAAATTTAGTGCTAGATCCTATGATAAAATACTAAAAGTAGCCAGAACTATAGCTGATTTAGATGAAAAAGATATAATTTCAGAAATACATATATTGGAGGCTATAAGGTATAGAACTTTGGATAATAAATACTGGGGGTAGTAAAATGAAAATACCTACCAATAGGGAAACTCTTATATGGTTAAATAGCTTAAATATTGGTAATAGAAATATTGAAAAAACTTTAAAGCAAGTTTCTGATATAAGCAAAATATGGACTATGAACGTTAGTTCACTCTATGATTTAAAGGGAATAAAGTCAAAGATAGTGGAAAAAATAATTAAAAATCGAAATGAGACATATTTTAATAGATTATTTGACTCAATAGAAAAACACAATATAGATATAACTACTATTCTTGATGAAGATTATCCGAAAAGTTTACATTATATATATGATAGCCCAAAGGTATTATATAGAAAAGGCGAATTTCAAAAAGAGGATCAACTTGCCATTGCAATAGTAGGTTCTAGGAAAGCCACTTCCTATGGCAAATGGGCAACTGAGAAATTTGTAAAAGAATTGGTAAATATGGATGTAACTATAGTTAGTGGATTAGCATTGGGGATTGATGCTATAGCACATAGGGCTGCGTTGGAGGAAGGTGGGAGAACTATTGGTGTTCTAGGTAATGGATTAGATACTATTTATCCAAAGAGAAATAGTGCACTATATGAGGAAATTCCTAAAAATGGTGCAATTATAACCGAATATACTTTAGGTGTTCCACCATTAGCTTATAATTTTCCTCAAAGAAATAGAATGATTAGTGGTTTATCTTTAGGAATTATTGTTATAGAAGCAAAGGAAAAAAGTGGTTCGCTAATAACAGCTTATCATGCATTAGAGCAGGGAAAAGAGGTATTTGCGCTTCCTGGCAATATTAATAGTATATTTAGTAAAGGTACAAACCAATTAATTAAAGATGGTGCAAAAATATTAATGGATATTGATGATATAATTGAGGAAATATATGAACTTCAGAAAAAAATGAAGGATCAAAAAATAAATGAAATAGATTATTCTGAATTAAGTAATCTAGAAATTGAAATATTAGAAATTATTAAAGAAGGGCCTGTTCATAGTGATATAATTGTTTCTAATACAGAAATGGATATTTCTACTATAAATGGTATTCTCACAATATTAGAATTAAAAGGATTTATCAAAGAATTGGCAGGCGGGATATTTACTTTATCATAATTTACTATTTTTTGGAGGTGTAGTTATTGCAAAAAAATTTAGTTATTGTAGAATCCCCTACAAAGGCCAAAACTATTGAGAAGTTTTTAGGAAAAAACTATAAAGTAAAGGCATCTGTAGGTCATGTAAGGGATTTACCTAAAAGTAGTCTTGGTATAGATATAGAAAACAATTATGAACCAAAATATATTACTATAAGAGGGAAAGGTCCTATAGTAAAAGAATTAAAGGACGAGGCAAAAAAATCTAGTAAGATTTACTTAGCCACTGACCCTGATAGGGAAGGAGAGGCAATTTCATGGCATCTTGCTCATATTCTAGATATAGATAAAGATGAATTAGTTAGGGTGGAATTTAATGAAATAACAAAGGATGCTGTATTAAATGCTATGAAAAATCCAAGAACTATAGACAAGGATTTGGTTAATTCTCAGCAAGCTAGGAGGATTTTAGATAGATTAGTAGGGTATAAAATCAGTCCCTTACTTTGGAGAAAAATAAAAAAAGGTCTATCAGCTGGTAGAGTTCAATCAGTTACTGTTAAATTAATCTGTGACAGAGAAAAAGAAATAAAGGATTTTATTCCAGAAGAATATTGGAGTATAACTGCTTTATTAGAAAAAGATCAAA
This sequence comes from uncultured Clostridiaceae bacterium, assembly GCA_964564325.1. Lineage (GTDB taxonomy): Bacteria > Bacillota > Clostridia > Tissierellales > Tepidimicrobiaceae > JAAZMA01. The sequence goes on along the minus strand of CAZMBD010000001.1, from coordinate 71,238 downwards.
TTCCTTTTGAAGCTAGCTTTTATGGAGTTATGGAAAATGGAAAAGAAAAAAAGCTTGAACTTCCAAATAAAGAGAAAGTAGAAGCTATTTTAGATACAATAGATGAAGAAAAATTTATTGTACATGAGGTAAAAAAGGGAACACGGAGGAGGAATCCCTATCCACCCTTTACTACATCTACTTTACAACAGGATGCATCTAGGAGGCTGGGATTTTCTACTAAAAAAACAATGGCTGTAGCACAGCAGCTGTATGAAGGAATTGATATTAAAGGTGAAGGAACAGTAGGTTTAATAACATATATGAGAACTGATTCCACAAGGATTTCAGATGAGGCTATTAAAGCCACCAAAACTTTTATCATTGATAATTATGGTAAAAGTTATAGTAATGGAGGAAACAATTATACGAATAAAAATAAAAAAGAAGCACAGGATGCTCACGAATGTATAAGGCCATCATCTGTATTAAGAAGACCAGAAAAAATAAAAAATTCCTTGACTTTAGACCAATATAAATTATACAATCTCATTTGGGGAAGATTTGTAAGTTCTCAAATGAGTGTTGCAATTTTCGACACTATTTCTACAAAAATACTTTCTAATAATGCTATTTTCAAAGCTTCAGGTTCAAAATTGCGATTTGAAGGATTTCTGAAATTGTATAATGACAAAGAAAATGACAAAGATAAGGATTTAGAAATTCCTATACTAGAAAAGGGAGAAAGGGTAAAAGTAAATAAAATTAAACCTAAACAACATTTTACTCAACCTCCTGCAAGATATACAGAGGCTTCTTTAATTAAAACCTTAGAAGATTTAGGCATTGGAAGACCAAGCACTTATTCCCCTACTATTTCAACCATATTAAATAGGGAATATGTCAATATAGAAAATAAATCTTTTGTTCCAACAGAACTAGGTGTCTTAGTTAATGATTTATTAGAGGAATATTTTGAAGATATTGTGAATGAAGAATTTACTGCAGAATTAGAAGGAAGATTAGATCAAATTGCTGAAGGCAAGTATAGTTGGCAATTTGTAGTAGATGAGTTTTACAGAGATTTTGATAAAGTATTAAAAAAGGCAGAAAAAGAAATTGTTGAAGTAGAAATTGAAGATGAGGTAACAGATGTTATTTGCGAAAAATGTGGTAGAAACATGGTAATTAAATATGGACGATATGGGAAATTTTTGGCATGTCCAGGATATCCAGAATGTAAAAATACTAAAGCCATTTTAGATGAAATTGGTGTAGAATGCCCTTTATGTGAAGGAAATATTGTAAGAAGAAGATCAAAAAGAGGAAGGGTATTTTATGGTTGTAGCAATTTCCCAGATTGTAATTTTGTTTCTTGGGACGAACCAATAAAAGAAAAATGTCCTGAATGTGGAAATGCTATGGTTAAGAAAAAAACAAAAAAAGAAATTACGATAAAATGCATAGATAAAGAATGTGGGTATAGTCGAGTTGAAAAAAAATAAAATATTACTGTACATTTTGTCAAAATTATAGTAATCTATAATATAGGTTACGCAATATTCTGAAAAGACAGAAAATAACCAGGTTTCTAGGATAGTGAGGTGTTAATATTTGATCAGTGGAACTACGATTGTGGCTATTAAGAAAGATAATACAGTTGCTATAGCAGGAGATGGGCAAATAACCTTTGGAAATTCAACTATAATGAAAAACACTGCAAAAAAAGTTAGAAAAATCTATAATAATAATGTTATAATTGGTTTTGCAGGTTCAGTAGCTGATGCTTTAACCTTAGCAGAAATACTAGAAGAAAAATTGGAACAATATAGTGGTAATTTAAAAAGAGCTGCTGTAGAATTAGCTAAGGAATGGAGAAGAGATAAGGTTTTACGAAAATTAGAGGCAATGTTAATTGCTGCAGATAAGGAAAATTTACTTTTAATTTCGGGAAACGGAGAAGTAATAGAATCAGAAGATGGCATTATGGCCATTGGTTCTGGTGGAAATTTTGCATTAGCTTCTGGTAAGGCTCTACTTAAGTACTCAGATTTAACAGCTGAAGATATAGCAAAAGAATCTATTTTAATTGCATCATCTATATGTGTTTATACAAATGACAATATTACTGTAGAGCTTATTTAAGGAGTGTGATAGTTTGGAACAATATACGCCAAAAGAAATAGTAGAAGAATTAGATAAATATATCATTGGACAAAATGCGGCTAAAAAGTCTGTTGCAATAGCATTAAGGAATAGATATAGAAGGAATTTACTGTCGGATGAATTTAAGGAAGAAATAAAGCCTAAAAATATTTTGATGATAGGGCCTACAGGAGTAGGTAAAACAGAAATAGCTAGAAGATTATCAAAATTAGTAGAAGCGCCATTTGTAAAAGTAGAAGCTACAAAATTTACTGAAGTAGGCTATGTAGGTCGAGATGTGGACTCTATGGTGAGAGATTTAATAGAAGAATCTATAAGAATGACAAAAGATAAAAAAATTGAAGAAGTATATGATAAAGGTAAGAAAATTGCTGAAGATAAAATAATTGATATATTACTACCTATGTCTTCTAGAAAAAAAGCTAAAAATCCTTTAGAAATGTTATTTATAGATGATAACGAGGAAAATGATACATTTTTAGATAAAAACGAAGAAATACTAAATAAACGAAAAGAATTAAAAAAACGATTATTAAAAGGAGAATTAGAGGACAAAATAATAGAAATTGAAGTTGAAGAAACATTTAATTCAACTATAGAATTATTTAGTGGCTTTGGTATAGAAGAATATAATATTGATATGGAAGAATTATTTGGAGATATATTACCCAAGAAGACTAAAAAGAGAAAAGTAAGCATAAAAGAAGCTAGAAAAATAATAGGGAATCAAGAGGCTCAAAAACTTATAGATATGGATGAAGTAATAGAATTAAGTATAAATAATGCTGAGCAAAATGGGATTATCTTCATAGACGAATTTGATAAAATAGCAGGTAATGATTATGGTTCTGGCCCTGATGTTTCTCGAGAGGGCGTTCAAAGAGATATACTTCCTATAATTGAGGGAACTACAGTAATGACAAAATATGGACCAGTAAAAACAGATCATATACTATTTATTGCTGCAGGAGCTTTTCATGTTTCAAAAGTAGGAGATTTAATACCAGAGATACAGGGAAGATTTCCTATAAGAGTAGAACTAGAAAACTTAACCGAAGATAATTTTGTGGAAATTTTGACTAAACCCAAGAATGCAATAATAAAACAATATCAATGGCTATTAAATACAGAAGGTATTAAATTAGATTTTACAGAAGATGCCATTAGAGCTATTGCAAAAGTGGCATATATGGCAAATGAACAATCAGAGAATATTGGTGCCAGAAGATTGCAAACTGTACTAGAAAAATTACTAGAAGATATTTCCTATGAAGCTTCAGATTTGAAAGACAGAGAAATTCTAATAGATGAAGAATATGTAAATCATAAACTAATGAAACACATATACCAAAAAGACATATCAAAATATATATTATAAAAGAGGAGGATATAAATGATAGAAAGTTTATTACAAAAAACTAGAAGATTGAATAAAGCATTACAAAGGACAGGATCCAAACCCGTTTCTTTTCAAGAATTAAGTGTGATATTAAGTGAAATATTAGATGCTAATGTTTATATTGCAAGTAAAAAAGGTAGGGTTTTAGGCTATGAGCTATCGACTGGATTTGATTGTGATATTATTCAAGAGGAAGTAGTTAGGGAAAAGAGATTCCCTAAAAAATACAATGAGCAATTACTTATGGTTACTGAAACTAAGGAAAATGTAGAAGAAATTACTGAATGTGTATTTGATCAGATATCAGAGTGTGAATATCCAGATAAAATTACTATTATAATTCCTATTAATAGTGGAGGCGAAAGATTAGGGACTTTAGTATTGGCTAGGTTTGGCAAGAGATTTACAGAAGATGACTTAGTCTTAGCCGAGTACAGTGCCACTATAGTAGGAATGGAAATATTGAGATCTAAACATGAGGAATATGAAGAAGAGGCGAGGAAAAAGGCTGTAGTTCAAATGGCAATTGGAACCTTGTCCTATTCAGAATTAGAGGCTATGGAACATATTTTTGATGAATTAGATGGAGATGAAGGACTACTAGTAGCATCTAAGATTGCTGATAGAGTGGGTATTACTAGATCTGTAATAGTTAATGCACTTCGTAAATTAGAATCTGCTGGTGTTATAGAATCTAGATCGCTAGGAATGAAAGGTACTCATATAAAAATACTTAATGATAAACTTTTAGATGAATTAAAATTATCTAAAGAATAATATGTAAAATGAGAAATGGTGGATTACCACCCTTTCTTTTTTTTTAAGACAAAAGGCTTATTGAATATAATCTAATAAAGTATTAATATAGAAAGGAGTAAGTATTTTGTAATATTTTATAAAGAAAAGTATAAAAATCTATTTTAAAATACTATATTGTATTATTTATAGCATATAATAAATTTATTAGACTATTATTCACTATACACCCTTGAATAATGTATAATAATGTATTATTATTGTAAATATGAGGTGATAATATGCTAAAGCAGATTGATAGAAATATAAATATTCTTAATAAAGCATTAGATGGTGCTTGGTTAAAAGACAAAGCTATAAAACATAATATATCTAATGCAAATACTCCAAATTATAAAAGACTTGATGTAAATTTTCAGGACAAGTTAAAGGAGGCAATGAATAAAGAAGAGAGTAAATTAGTAAAAACCCATAGTAAACATATGCCAGTATCTACAAAAATTGATGATTTAGAACCTAAAATAGAAATAGATAAAAGTTTTTCCTATAGATTTGATAATAATAATGTAAATATAGATACTGAATCGGCAGAATTAGCTAAAAATACTATAATGTACAATGCTTTAATAGATCAAACTATTAGGGAATTTGATAAAATTAAAAATGTCATTATTGAAGGAGGGAAATAGATATGGGACTTTTTGATTCTATTAATATAAGTGCTTCTGCTCTTACTGCAGAAAAAACTAGAATTGATATAATTAATAAAAATATGGCTAATGCCAATACTACAAGAACAAGTGCTGGAACACCTTATAGAAGACAAATGGTGGTTTTTGAAGAAAACAAGGATAAATTTTCAGATTATTTTGAGAAACATACTAAGAAATTTAATGGTAAAGGTGTAAAAATATCTGAAATCGTACAGGATGAGACTGAATTTAAACGAATTTATGAACCTGGTCATCCAGATGCTGATGAAAATGGTTATGTAATGTTACCAAATGTAGAAATGGTTAAAGAAATGGTAGATATGATAGATGCACAAAGGGCTTATGATGCCAATATTACTGCTATGAATGGTACAAAATCTATGCTAATGAAGGCTTTGGAAATAGGTAGGAGGTAATTAAATGGAGATTAAAACCATTGATATGAATAATATATTATCATCTTGGGAAAATGATGCACAAGAACTAAAGAAGAGTAATGGTACTAAATTTGGTGATGTTTTAAAAAATGCTTTAGACAATGTAAATAAATTACAATTGGAAAGTGAAGAGTACAAAAATTTACTTATTACAGGCGAAATAGATAATCTACATGACGTAACCATTGCTCAGGAAAAAGCAAATATTTCTTTGCAATTAACATTAAGCATAAGAAACAAAATGGTAGAAGCCTACAGAGAAATAATGAGAATGCAGATTTAGAAAATAACGCTGTAAGAAATGGGGTGTTAAGGTGGGAGAAACAATACAGCAAACAAAAAACCAACTAAATGAATGGTGGCAAGGGATGGAAGAAGATAAAAAAAAGAAAATAATTCTCATCTCTATTATTACAATAGTATCTATAATAATACTTTCGATTATATTCACAAGACCTAAATATGAGATCCTTTATGAAGATTTATCATTGAAAGATATGGCACAAATTACTAAAAAACTAGATGAATTAAATATTAAGTGGAAAACACCAAGCAAAGATGATGCTACGACTATTTTAGTTCCAGCTGAAATTAAAAACAAAGTTAAAATCGAATTAGCATCCTATGGATTGCCTAAAGGTGGATACAGTGTTACAGATGCATTTAATGATAGCTCTTGGACTATGACAGATTATGATAAAAAAGAAAGATTTAAATATGCTAAAGAAAATGATTTAGCAGAAACAATTTCAGAAATTGATGGTATTGAAAAAGCTGAAGTATACATATATGAAGTTGAAGGTAGTGGATTTGTATTAGAAGAAAACAAAAAAGAAACTACAGCTTCAGTATCTATAACAAAATCCGATAACAGGCCCTTAAAAGGTCAAACTGTAGAAGCTATTAAAAATCTTGTAGCTGGCTCTTTTAATATGGATCCTGAAAATGTAAAGGTAATAGACAGTGAAGGTAAAGTACTAGATGGAGAAACAGAAGATACAGAAATTTTAATGACTGATCAATTTAATATAAAGAACAATTTAGAAACTAGAATAAATCAAAATATAAAAGAATTTTTAGAAAATGTTTTTGGTCCTGGAAATGTAGCTGTCATATCTAGTGTAAAAATAAATTTTGATAGTGAAAAAAGTACTGTAGTGGAATTCTCACCTCCGGTTGAAGGTAGTGAAGAAGGTCTTATTAGAAGTATGGAAGAAATAGAGGAGCATATGGCAGGTGGTGTCACTGGAGGAGAACCAGGGACGGATACTAATTCTCCAGATTATGTTATGCCAGAAGATGATAGTGAAAGATATGATATGATAAAAAGGATTATCAATAATGAATTGAACGAAATTAATAAAGAAATTAAGAAAGCACCTGGTCAAATAGAAGATATAACTGTAGCTGTATTAATAAATAGAGAAGATTTAAGTCAGGAAGAGGAAGAAAAAATTGCAGATTTAATATATGCTGCAACCGGACTAGATACTAAGAAAGTTGAAGTTAAAGCTCAAAACTTTGATAAACCAGGGGAAGTTGCAGAAATAGAAAAGAGAAATACTATTTGGATAGCTCTATTAGTAGCAGTATTTATTTTAGGCCTTGGAGGATATTTAATTCATAGAAAGAGAGAGAAAGAAAGATTAGAAGAGTTAGAGAGATTAGAAGAATTAGATGATATAACTATGATTGAAACAGAAATTGAGGATTTGGAATTTGAAACAGAAGAATCAAAAATGAAGGCACAAATAGAAAAATTTGTAGATAAAAATCCAGAACAAGTAGCTCAATTATTGAGAACTTGGTTAAATGAATAGGAGTTGATTTTATGGCTAGTAAAGAGTTTAGTGGTAAAGAAAAGGCTGCAATACTCCTAATTAGCTTAGGACCAGAAAATTCGGCGGAAATTTTTAGACATTTAAATGAAGAAGAAATAGAAGAATTAACACTACAAATAGCTAATATGAGAATGGTGTCTTCAGAGGAAAAAAATCAAGTAATTGAAGATTTCTATCAACTTGCTTTAGCACAGGAATATATTTCTGAGGGAGGTATTAATTATGCTAAAGATGTATTAGAAAGGGCCTTAGGTCCAGATAAGGCAGTAGATATAATAAGTAGATTGACTTCTTCATTACATGTTAGACCATTTGAATTTATTCGAAAAGCAGATCCAAATCAATTATTAAATTATATACAAAATGAACATCCACAGACAATAGCATTAATTTTATCTTATCTCAATCCTAGTCAGGCAGCACAAATTTTAGCTAGCTTACCACCTGAAAAGCAAGGGGAGGTAACTAGGCGAATTGCTATAATGGATAGAACTTCTCCAGAAGTAGTTAAAGAAATCGAAAAAGTACTAGAGTCTAAGTTTTCTTCTATGCTATCTCAAGATTTCACTACTACTGGTGGCGTAGAAAGTGTAGTGGATATTCTAAATTCAGTAGATAGAGGGACAGAGAAGTTTATTATGGAAGAATTGGATATTAGAGATGCAGAATTAAGTGAAGAAATTAGAAGAAGAATGTTTGTGTTTGAAGATATTGTATCTTTAGATAATAGAAGTGTTCAAAGAATTATTAGAGAAATTGATAATTCTCAATGGGCTGTGGCACTTAAAAGTGCAAGTGAAGAAGTTAAAGAGACTATATTCTCTAATATGAGTAAGAGACTTGTAGAAATGATAAAAGAAGATATAGAATTTATGGGCCCAGTTCGTATAAGAGATATAGAAGAAGCTCAACAAAACATAGTAAATGTAATTAGAAAATTAGAGGAAGAAGGGGAAATTATCACTCCAAGAGGAGGAGATGAGGTAATTGTCTAATATTATAAAATCTTCTAGAGTGATAGAAGAAAAAGAAATTTCAAAAGAAGATTTGTATGAAAAAGAAAGTATTAAACTGGATTCAGATATTGAAGAAATAATTTTATCTGAAGCAAAAGAAAAGTATATAAAAATCATTTCAAATGCAAGTGAAGAAGCAGAAAAAATAATAGAAAATGCTTATAATGAAGCAGAAGAAAAATTAAATAATGCCTATGAAAAATCAAAAGAAATATTCATTAATTCAAAACATGAGGGATATAATGAAGGTTATGAAGATGGAAATAAAGAAGGGTATGAACAAGGCTATAAAATAGCTTATCAAGAAGGAAAAGAGGCTTCTGAAAAATTAATAAAAGAGGCTTTAGAAATTAAAGAAAATTATATTCAATTAAAAAGTCAATTATTAAGAGAAACAGAAGAGGAAATAATAAAATTAGTAATAGCTATATATGAAAAGGTGCTTTATCAAAAAGTAGATGAAGATGAAAAGTTAATTATTTCATTGGTCTTAAATGGAATAGACAATTTAGAAATTTCGGAGAAATTAACAATAATAGTTTCTCAAGATGATTATGAAATAGTTGAAAATTCTAAGAATTTAATATTGGCTAAGGCAAGCTTAATTGATGAATTAGATATAAGAGTCAATTCTGATATGAGAAAGGGAGATTGTATGATAGAAACCTCTATGGGAAGTGTAGATGTAGGTATTAATAATCAATTAGATGAGGTTAAAGATTTATTGAATAATATTTTAAATAATGAGTGATAGAAATGGAAGAAAAATTGAATATTAAAAAATATATAAATGCAGTAGAAGAAAAAAGATTTGTTAAATATACTGGAAAGATTACAAAAGTCACAGGTTTAACTATTGAATCTGATGGTCCTATTGCTACTATAGGAGAATTGTGCTATATATATCCATATCGGAAACCTGAACCTATAATGGCAGAAGTAGTAGGTTTTAAGGATGATAAAATTTTACTAATGCCTTTAGGGGATATGGAGGGAATTGCATCAGGTTCTTTAGTAGTTGCTAGTGGCAAAACTCTAATGGTAAATGTTGGGGAAGAGCTTATAGGAAGGGTAATAGATGGATTAGGAAATCCCATTGATGGTAAAGGCCCTATAAAGACTCAAAAAAAATACAGAGTCTCAAATGTTCCACCAAATCCATTGGAAAGAGTGGTAATTTCCGACCCCTTAACATTTGGTATCAAAGCTATAGATGGATTACTTACTTGTGGAAAAGGTCAGAGAGTGGGAATATTTTCAGGTAGTGGTGTAGGTAAGAGTACATTAATGGGTATGGTTTCTAGGAATAGTTCTGCCGATGTAAATGTAATAGGCTTAATTGGAGAGAGAGGTAGAGAAGTCAGAGAATTTTTAGAGAATGATTTAAAGGAAGAAGGGCTTAAAAAATCTGTAGTAGTAGTAGCCACATCTGATCAGCCAGCACTAATAAGGGTAAAAGGAGCATTAGTAGCAACTGCTATTGCTGAATATTTTAGAGATAGCAATAAAGATGTAATGTTACTTATGGATTCTTTGACTAGATTTGCAATGGCTCAAAGGGAAATTGGACTAGCTATTGGAGAACCTCCTGTAACCAGGGGATTTACACCTTCAGTATTTGCGGTAATGCCAAAACTATTAGAAAGAGCAGGTACTTCTTCTAAGGGAACTATTACTGGATTATATACAGTTCTCGTAGATGGAGATGATTTAAACGAACCTGTTACAGATACTGTAAGAGGTATTATAGATGGGCATATTATTTTGTCTAGGAAATTAGCTAATCAAAACCATTATCCTGCAATTGATGTTTTATCTTCAGTAAGTAGAGTAATGCCAAATATAGTGGAAAGAGAACATCTTATTATGGCTAATAAAATAAAAGATATAATGGCAGTTTATGAAGAATCTGAAGATTTGATTAATATTGGTGCTTATAAAATGGGATCTAATAAGAAGATTGATAAAGCTATAGAATTAAAAGAAGATATAGATGAAATGCTAACTCAAGAGGTTTTAGAAAGTTATGAATTCGAAAAGACTATTTCTATTATGGAGAGTATTTACAATAGAATATAAACCTTTGGGGGTAAAATAGATGATGAATTTTAATTTTAGATTGGAAAGAGTTTTAAATTTCAAGGACACTGTAGAAGAACTTAAGAAAGCTGAATATGGAAATGCACAAAGAAAATTAAATCAGGAAGAGGATAAACTGAACTCATATAATCAGCATAAAAATGTCATTAAATACGAAAAGAACTTATCGGTTTCTAAAACTAATGCAGGTAATTTAGCTATGTATAGTGATTATATAAAGGATTTAGATAAAAAAATTAAAAGTCAAGAAAAAGTAGTAAGTAATACTAAGATAGAATTAGAAGAAGCAAAAGAAGAAATGATAGAGGCTGTTCAAGATAAAAAGGCTTTTGAAAAGTTGAAAGAAAAGGAATATGAAAAATATTTATATAAAGTTAAAAAACTAGAAGAAAAACAAGTAGATACTATAGTAAATTATAAAACCAGTACCCAGGAATAGGGGGTGAAAACTATGGAAAATGTAGAAAATATAAAAGAAGTAGAAGATATAAGTGAAAACAAACCAAAGAAATCCAGAAATATATTAAAAATAATTTTTATAATTTTACCATTAATCCTATTGTTATTATTTTATATTAATAATAAGACTTTTAAGACAAAGGTAGATACCTTTTTAAGTAGATTACCAGGTACTGCAGGAGAATATTTTAGAAATTCACCTACTGACAATGAAAGACAAATGATGAAGTCAGAATTAGCTGATTACTATTTATCTCTAGAACCAGGGGTTGCAGCAGATAAATTATACATCATAAAAAAAGAAGACGATAAATTATATCAAGACATAATAAAATTAATGAACTCCATATCTTCAACAAAAACGGCTGAGATCATTGAAGATGTCCGTAAAATAGAACTTAGGAGGAATTTATTAGTTTCTATTTATGATGAAATTCAATTAGAAAAAGAAGGCTTTCTTATGGAGGAAGCAGGAAGATATGAAGGTAAGGACTTATTCGTTATTATAAATGAAATTGAAAAACGATATGCTAGGGATCAAGAATTCAGAGATAATTTACCATTTATCATTAGTTATATGGATGAACCTAGTGCTGTAGATATTTTGTTTTATATAAACGATAATATTAGGGAAGAAATTCTCTATTCTTTAAATTCTGGTAAAAGGACTAGCCTTGAAAACAAGCTATTAAGTAAAAAGGCTGAACAAACTAAATTAGAAGAATTAGCTAAATTATATGAATCTAAATCGACTAATTTAGTGATAGAAGAAATTGGAAATACCGAAAAATATACAATTGAAGAATTAGCTATTATATATAAAAATTTATCTGTTTTAAAATCTGCAGAAATATTGTCTAGCGTAGAAGATGAGGAGTTTATACAAGAATTGCTTACTGCGATAAAAATAGAAGGACAATTATTAGGAGAAGAAAATATTACAGAAGAGATTGGAAAGACTATGGCTTTTATTACAGAATACAATGCTAAGGTAGATAATCTAGTATCTATTTATGAAAAGATGCAAGCTCCTAAAATTGCAAAAATAGCTGAAAAGATGATGTCGAATGACTCTACTGTAACTATGTTAGAAATCAATGCGGAACCAGTATTTGAAATATCAGATGCTTCCATTATGATGGATGTATTGTCTAGAATGGGAAATAAAACATTAGCTAATATTATGAACAGTATGAATGATAGAAAAGCATCTACTTTAACTCAAAAATTAGCTAAACCTACCATAGGAACTGACGAAATATCAACTGCTGAAGGAGATGCTTCTAAAGAAACCATTACTGAATATGGTAAAAAAACAGATGATTTAGTATCTATTTATGAAAATATGAATCCAAATAAGGCAGCAGAAATTGTAAAAAATATGATAAATAACAATGCCACAGCTCCAATAATTGCAGATATTTTGTCTAAAATGCAGGATAAAAATCTGTCTAATATAATGAACAATATGGAGCCTAAAGATGCAGCTAAACTAACTCAAATGTTAGTTAGATAATATATTATTTTATTAGAGGGAGGTGAATGAATGTTTAGTTTAGATTTTATACCTAAGGATTTAGAAATAAAACCCAATAATACTTCAAGTACAAAAACTCAAAATAAAAATAGCAATAAAGATTTCTCTAAAGTCTTAGCAAGACAAAAAGAAAATTTCAACGATTCTAAAGTTGTAGATAAAAAACAAGAAAAACCAATAGAAGGTCTAATTAATCTAGAAGAAAATAAAGATTGTAAAATAGAAGAAAAAGAATTAGTTATAGTTGAAGATTTAGAAGTGCTAGATGAAATTAGCGAAGAATTATTGGCACTATTACAAAGCCTATATAATTTACTACAAGAATTACATGTAAGCCCCAAAGAATTAACTAAAACCGATTTAGAAACTATAGAATTAAAAATTGAACAGATATCCAATTTATTAGAAGAAACTATAATTGAAATGGATAAAGACATACCATTTTTTGAAGAACAATTTATAACTGAAACTTTAGAAACCATAGAAAAATTAGAAGAAACTATTGAAACTGTTGAAAAAGAATTAGAAAAACATGAACTAATAGATGGAGACGAATTATTAAAATCATCTATCAAAGAAAAACTAGGGCAATTAAATAAAGCTTTAGACAATTTAAAATTGAACACAGAAAATAGTTTAGAGTTTTCAACAGAACTTTCTATAGAGCCAAATGGAGAATTGGAAGTAGCTATAGATACTGAAGATGATAGTTCAGTAGAATTAGAAGAAACTACAGAAAAACACAGTATACCAATTGAAGAAGAAGTAAAGGATTTTTCAAAACAAAAAGATTTAGATATAGAAGCAGGAGATACAGAAAACATTGTTCCAAATTTCGAAATTAGAAATAAAAATATAATTAAAGAAATGCCAAATTTAGAATTTGAAAAAACTCAGGATATTAATACTAAAGATGTAGTGCATCAAATAGTTGATAAAGCAAAGGTAATAGTAGATGACTATAAACAGGAAATAAAAATTAGTCTAAAGCCAGAAATACTAGGAGAATTAGTATTAAAAATGGAGTCAGAAAAAGGAAATTTATTAGCTAAAATAATGGTAGATAATTATAGAACAAAGGAATTAATAGAAGCAAATCTTTATCAACTAAAACAAGATATGAAAGAAAATGGTTTAGAAATTAAAACTTTTGAAGTATTCGTAGGTACAAATGAGGATTTCCAAAGGGAAAGAAATCAAGAATTTCATCTAAGAAAAAAATCTAAGAAAATTAAAGTTAAAGATGCTGGAATTAAAGAAGTTAAAACATATGATGAAAATATACTCCAAAGGACAGAGAGCTTTCATGATGGTGAAGGAAAACTAAATTTATTTGCATAAAGTGGGGTGAAAATATGAAGGTTGATGAGAATAAATATAAAGAGGTAATAGGATACTTTAAAGATGAAGATAAAAAAAAGGTGCCAGATGAGAAGAAAAATGACTTAGACAAGGATGCTTTTTTAAGACTACTTACTACTCAATTAGCGAATCAAGATCCTTTAAATCCAATGGAAGATAAAGAGTTTATAGCTCAGTTAGCACAGTTTTCTTCCTTAGAACAAATGCAAAATTTAAATAAAGCTGTAGGAAATTTAAATGATGAATTATTTAATTCTTTGGAAGTTATGAATTTAAACCAGATTCAAGCAGATGTTTTAATCTTAAAAGAATTAAGTAATATGAGAAAGGCTATGGAGACTTATTTTGGAATAGATCCTGATGAGCAAATTGGCAAAACAGATTTATGGACTAAAATAAAATTTGCAGAGAATTTAAAGGAAGAGGAGTATACGGAAGAAACTTGGGAGAAATTTGATATAGCTTTTTTAGCTGCTAAAAAAGTGATGGACAAGGAAGATGCAAGTCCTATAGAAATTAAAGAGGCATATGATAAACTATCAGTTGCAATAGAGGAATTAGAGAAAATAGAAACAGAGAAAGATAATTGATTTATCTTAGAACAGGATGATGATTATGAATAATATTCAAATAAAGCGATTAGAAAATCAAATTATTAATTCATCTCAAAAAAATGCTAAAAACAAGAATATATCCAACAAAAATTTTGAAGAAGTATTACAACAAATTAAAAATAAAGATGAAGAAATCAAATTTTCTAAGCATGCATTAGATAGAATGGATAATAGAGAAATAAGTTTAAGTTATGACGAGATGGACAGGCTTAAATATGGTTTTGATAAAGCTAAAGAAAAAGGCGTAAAAGATGCTTTAATCTTAATGGGAGATAAGGCCTTTATAGCTAGCATTAAGAACAAGACTGTAATAACAACTGTAAATAAAGAACAGTTAAAAGACAATGTGTTTACTAATATAGATGGGGCAGTTATCGTATAGCTGGACCTTAAGGAAGCTATGTATATCCGACTGACAGAGGATATATCTGCCCAAATAATGGAGGTATGCGTTATGATGAGGTCAATGTATGCTGGTGTTACAGGACTTAGAACACACCAAAGCAAGATGGATGTCATTGGTAATAATATTGCCAATGTAAATACTGTAGGATATAAAAAAGGTACTATGACATTTCAAGAGGTATTTAGTCAAGTTATGAGAGGAGCTAGTGCACCTCAAGAAGGAAAAGGAGGTACCAATCCTCAACAAATTGGATTAGGTGTAGGGATAGGCTCTATTAATACTATACACACTAAGGGAGCTATGCAAACTACAGATAGTCCTACAGATTTAATGATAGATGGAGAAGGCTTTTTCGTAGTATCAGATGATATGAACTTTGAAAATAGATACTATACTAGGGCTGGAAATTTTCAACTAGATAGAGATGGCACATTAGTTACTGCTGATGGATTTAAAGTTTTAGGATATAGATTAGATGAAAATGGCAAGCCAACTGCAGAAATAGGTGATATTGTAATTAGTAAATCTGAAACTAAAGCACCTACAGCTACATCAAACATTAAAATTAAGGGAAATTTAGATTCTAGATTAGATGTTAATGGGCAACATAAGGCAGATACTATAATTAAAGATAGTTTAGGAAATTCCTATACTGTGACATTTAAATTTGAAAAAACTGAAAACACACAGGATGGGAATACATGGAAGATGACTGTGGATAGGATTACAGAGGTGTCTACAGGTAATTATGTAGAATTGCCAACAGGGCTAATAGATGGAGATGAATTGGAGCTTAAATTTAATTCTAAAGGAGAGCTAAATGAAATTGGTAGTAAAAAGTTAATTCCAGAAAATGAAGATAGTGAAATTGAGGATTTTAAGATACTTTTGAGTGGCTTAAGTGGCATTAAATTTAATAAAGATAAGGATGGTAAAACCATAAGCGAATATGAGCCATCAGGAACCTTTAATGAAATATTGTTATTCCATTCAAAAGACAAAGAAACCTACAAAAATTTCCACCAATATGCTAACAATATGGATGCTCAGCCTTATGCAATTAATGGGAATTCTTCTGGAAAATTAGAAGCTTATACCATAGATGCATCTGGTATGGTGGTCGGTATTTTTGACAATGGTGAGAGAAAGAACTTAGCCCAGATGATGTTGGCAAAATTTGACAATCCAATGGGATTGCAAAAAATAGGAAACAATTTCTTTGTGGATACTAGAAACTCTGGAGAACCACAATTTGGTAAAGGCAGTAGTTCTGGTTATGGGGGTATTCGTGGTGGAACTTTAGAAATGTCAAATGTAGATCTATCGATGGAGTTTACAGAGATGATTACTACCCAAAGAGGTTTTCAGGCGAATTCTAGAATTATTACTACCTCTGATGAAATGTTGCAAGAATTAGTCAATATAAAAAGATAAAATAAGATAGGGTAGTCTATCTACCCTATCTAAAAATAAGGGGGGGTAGATATGATTAAAGTACGAAGATTAAATAGTAAGGAATTTGTAGTAAATAGTGATTTAATACTTTTTATAGAAGAAACTCCCGATACAGTTATAACTTTAACTACTGGACAAAAAATCATAGTTAAGGAAACTGTAGATGAAATAATAGATAAGGTTATAGATTTTAAATCGAAATCTCTTTTATATAAAAGAGCATTTGAAGGAAATGAGGTGTAAGAGTTGGATATATCATCAGCAATTGGTCTCATTTTGGGGATTGCTTTTATTATAGGAGGTATTGTAACATCTGGAGACATAGGCTCCTTTTGGGACTTACCATCAGTAATTATTGTGCTAGGAGGAACCATAGCTTCTACTTTAGCTAGTTTTCCCATGGAAAACTTTTTAAATACGGGAAAAGTAATTAAAAAAGCATTTTTTTACAAGGAAACATCTCCCAATGAAGTAATTGTAGAGATAATACAATTAGCTAATATTGCAAGAAAAGAAGGACTTCTTTCGCTAGAAGAGTATGCAGAAAAGCTAGATGATGAATTTTTAAAAAAAGGTATAATGTTAATAGTAGATGGAACAGATCCAGATTTGGTTAGAAATATAATGGAGACTGAATTAGTTTTTATAGAGGAAAGACATTCTGAAGGACAAAGTATTTTTGAAACAATGGGTACATATGCGCCTGCTTTTGGTATGATTGGGACATTGATTGGTTTAATCAATATGTTAAAAGCTTTAGATGATCCTAGTGCAATAGGACCAAGTATGTCTGTAGCTTTAGTTACTACATTTTATGGTTCTATGCTAGCTAATGTAGTTTTTTTACCTTTAGCACAAAAACTAAAAATGAGAAGTAATAGTGAGATATTAATAAAAGAATTAATGGTCGAAGGTCTTTTATCTATCCAAGCTGGGGAAAACCCAAGAATAATTGAAGAAAAATTAAAGACATTTATACCACCAAATATGAGAAAAAACTATAGGGAACAATCAGAAAGAGAGGTAATAGAATGAGAAGGAGGAGGAAAGAACCAGAGCAAAGCAAAAGTGGCGAATGGTTAACCACTTATAGTGATATGGTTACCTTATTATTGACTTTTTTTGTGCTCTTGTTTTCCTTTTCTGAAATAGATGCACAAAAATTTAGAAGTATTATGAGTAGTTTCCAAGGTGGGACTGGTGTATTAGAGGGTGGTACAACTTTAGAAATTGAAGAACTTGATAAGCTCGACGAATTTGATGGAATATTAGAAGAGGATTTAGAAAAACTAAAGGATATTTTAGAGGAATATGCAGATAGCATTGGTTTAGGCTCACAAATTGTATTATCTGTAGAGGAAAGAGGTCTTGTAATTAGATTTATGGATAATGTATTATTTGATTCTGGTAAGGCAGACCTAAAGCCTGAATCTATTGAAATATTAAAGTCTATTGCAGAGATACTTAATAGAGAGGAATTTGAGGAAAGATTAATTAAAATAGAGGGCCATACAGATACTGATCCTATTATATATTCTCGAGACTTTCCTACGAATTGGGAATTGTCTGCAACTAGGGCTACTAATGTATTAAGATATTTAGTGGAAGAAGAAGGAATAGAGGGTAGTAGAGTTTCTTCATCAGGGTATAGTTTTTATAGACCCATTGCACCAAATAATACAAAGGAAAATAAGGCAAAAAACAGAAGGGTTGATATAGTAATACTAAGAAGTGTTTATGAGGAAACAGAGCCAAAGTAAAGGGAGTGAGATAATAACATGGACAATAGAAATACAATATTAATAATACTTTTAATTTTAGTTATTGTATTAGCAGCAGTTGGAGTTGCCTTAGGGTTAATGTATCGTAACAATAAAAATAATGCAGATGATACTGCTAAAAAACAATTAGAAACTTTCAATTTAACCTTAGATGATATGTATTGTAATATAAAAGAAAGTAAAAAAATTGTAAAAATAAAAATTACTATTGAAACTACAAATGAAGATACTTTTGAAACACTTGAGAAAAAGCAATTTTTAATAAGGGACAATATAAATAAAACAGTTAGAAATAAAACAGAAGAAGAACTTCAAGGAGAAAATGGACAAATTCAGCTTCAAAATCAATTAAGAGAAAGTTTAGTTAATCTATTTAACGATGAAACAATTACAAATGTTTATTTTAATGATTTGATTATACAGTAGGGAGGTAGAAATAATTGGCTGAAGTATTATCACAAAGTGAAATAGATGCCCTACTTAATGCACTTAGTTCTGGGGAAGTAAATGTAGAAGAAATACAAGACGAAGAAGTTTCAAGCAAAATAAAAAAATATGATTTTAGAAATCCTCAAAAAATAGCCAAAGATCAGTTAAGAACTTTACAAATTATTCATGAAAACTTTGGTAGATTATTTCAAACTTTTTTATCGGGATACTTAAGAGCGCCAGTAAAAGCTACTATACTTACTGTAGATCAGCTTGCTTATAGTGAATTTAGTAATGCTATTTCAAATCCTGCATTTATAAGTATAATAGATTTCAAACCATTAAGTGGTCAAATTTTAATAGATATATCTACCAATGTGGTATTTTCTATAATAGATAGATTATTAGGTGGGGATGGAATTGATAAGCAAGAATTGAGGCCATTTTCAGAAATTGAATTATCTCTATTGGAAAATATGATGAATAAAGTAATGTCTATTATTCAAGAAGCCTGGGCTAATGTTATTGAATTAAAGCCGAGACTGGATAAAATAGAGACAAATCCACAATTTGCACAAATAGTGCCTCCTAATGAAACCATAGCTTTAATTACAATGAATATTGAAATTGGTTCTACTGAGGGAATGTTAAATATATGTATACCTCATTTAGTTATAGAACCTATATTGGATAAATTAAGTACTAAATATTGGTTTTCTGCAGCTGAAAAAGATTTAACAAAAGAAGAGCTGTTAGTTATTAGAGAAAGAATATTGGGTACTAAAGTTCCAATTAGGGCAGAACTAGGTTCAACTACTGTAAGAATTAAAGATGTTTTAAATCTACAAAATGGAGATGTAATTAAATTAGATACAAATATTAATGATATGGCAAAGGTTAAAATAGGATCTCAGGTAAAGTTTTTAGGAAATATAGGTGTTTCAAAAAACAAGATGGCAATAAAAATAGTAAATGTTCTAAAGGATGGTGATGAAAGTGACTAAAGATATACTTTCACAAAGTGAGATTGACTCCCTTTTAAAAGGAAATGATTTAGAATCTAATGAAAATCTCGACGAAGAAATTATTACTAGTATTGAGAAGGACACAATAGGTGAAATTGGAAATATTGGAATGGGCACTGCCGCTACAACCCTTTCAACTTTATTAGATAAAAAAGTAGTTATAACGACTCCAAAGGTTGAGGTTACATCTACAAAGGAATTATCTTCTGAATATCCAATACCTTTTGTTGCTGTAGATGTTACTTATAAGGAAGGTTTAGAAGGCTCTAATGTGTTAATGATGAATATCGATGATGTAAAAATTATAGCAGACATAATGATGGGAAGAGATGAAATAGATTTAGAAAGGGAATTGTCTGAATTAGATTTAAGTGCAATATCTGAGGCAATGAATCAAATGATGGGTTCCTCTGCGACTTCTTTATCAGAAATATTTATGAAGAAAATAGATATTGAGCCGCCAAGGTCTTATGAAATAACTGTTGTCGAGGGAAGAGAAACCTTAGAAGTATTAAAAACAAATGATCCAATTATTAAAGTTTCTTTTAAAATGGTAGTTGAGGATTTAATAGATAGTGAATTAATGCAATTAATACCATTAAGCTTTGGCCAGGAAATAGTTGAGAGCTTACTTGGAGGTGCGATCTATAATGAAGAAGAAACTGAGGAAGTATTAGAACCAAGTATATTAGAACCTGCAGTTAATATGGATAATGAAATTGATTCTATAAGTTCCCCTACTATGAAAAAACCAACACATGTGGAAAAAAGAGATGATATTGAGCAAAAAGAACATATTGTCGTAAAAAAGCCTAATTTTGAAACCTTTGACACTTCTACAGATATTAGTTATAATGAATCTATTGATTTAGTTGGAGATATACCGGTAGAAATAACTGTCGAATTAGGTAGAACTACTAAAAAAATTAGTGAAATATTAGAATATGGTCCAGGTACTGTTCTAGAATTAGACAAGCTTGTAGGCGAACCTTTAAATCTATATGCAAATGGCAAATATATAGCTAAAGGTGAGGTAGTAGTAATAGACGATAATTTTGGTATTAGAATAACAGATATAAATAATACCTATGGTAGGTAATAGGTAATTAAATTTTAGGGAGGTATTTATATGGCAAAAGGAATATTAATTGTAGATGATGCTTCTTTTATGCGAATGATGATAAGAGACATATTAACCAAAAATGGTTTTGAAGTTGTTGGTGAAGCAGAAAATGGAGTAAAAGCTATAGAAAAATTTAAAGAATTAAATCCTGAATTAGTTATCATGGATATAACTATGCCTGAAATGGATGGGATCCAAGCTGTTAAAGAAATAAAGAGTTTGGATCAAAGTGCTAAGATAGTTATGTGTTCTGCAATGGGACAACAAGCCATGGTAATTGAAGCCATACAAGCTGGAGCAAAAGATTTTATAGTTAAACCTTTCCAAGCTGATAGGGTTATAGAAGCTGTAAAAAAGGCTTTAAGCTAAAAATGATTATAAATAAGAAAATTATAATTATAAGCATTATAATGGTATTGTTGTGTAGCCATGTTTCTTATGCTACTGGAGAAACAGATTTTAATATAGGAAAAACTATATTAAAATCTATCCTATATTTATTTGCTTTTATCATATTTATCATATTTACTATATATGGAACTAAATTTATTGCAAAA
Organism: uncultured Clostridiaceae bacterium; assembly: GCA_964564325.1. Lineage (GTDB taxonomy): Bacteria > Bacillota > Clostridia > Tissierellales > Tepidimicrobiaceae > JAAZMA01. The sequence continues at coordinate 50,083 of CAZMBD010000001.1, read as the reverse complement.
AAATCTAAAAGATTTGTAAATAGTAAATATATCCAGATTATAGATCAAATCAATTTAGATACTAATACTAAAATAGTCATAGCAGAAATTAATAAATATATCTATATATTAGGGCTTAATAACAATACCATTGAAATTATAGATAAGATTTCAAAAGAAAAATTTGATTTGGAAGATGATATAAATTTTGAAAAACAGTTAAAAGAATGTGAAAACAAATATAAAAATAATGAATTTAAATTTAAATTAAGAGAAATAACAACTAAGTGGGATAAATTTATTGGTAAGGAAGACGAAAATGATGAAAAATAGTACTAAAATTTTTTTATTGCTAATTTCCATAATTATTTTAACAACAGGGGTATCTTATGCTGAGCCAGAAGTATCGTTATTTGGGAAAGATGTTAAATTAGAAGAAAGTAAAGATCCTCAAAACTATGTTTTTTCACTACAACTTTTATTTATATTAACAATATTGACTTTGGCTCCTTCTATTTTAATTATGATGTCTAGCTTTACCAGGATAATAATTGTACTTTCATTTATTAGAAATGCATTAGGGCTTCAACAAACACCTCCAAACCAGGTAATTATTGGACTAGCATTGTTTTTAACATTTTTTATAATGGCACCTATAGGTGCGGAAATAAACAATGAAGCAATTCAACCTTTTCTAAAGGAAGAAATTAATCAGGAAGTAGCTTTAGAACGTTCAATGAAGCCAATACGAGAATTTATGTTTAGACAAACTAGGGATAAGGATTTAAGCCTTTTTTTAAATGTTAAAAAAATAGGAAAGGTTGATAATTTAGATGAGATACCTAGTCATGTTTTAATTCCTGCATTTATTATTAGTGAGTTAAAAACTGCATTTCAGATAGGTTTTGTAATATATGTACCATTTTTAGTAATTGATATGGTCGTGGCAAGTACATTAATGTCTATGGGTATGATGATGTTACCTCCTGTTATCATATCTTTACCGTTTAAGATATTGTTATTTGTTTTAGTTGATGGTTGGAATTTAATTGTAAAATCTGTTTTATTAGGTTTTAAATAGGGGTGATTAAATGGATCATGGCGACGTTCTAAAATTAGCTCAAGATGCTATAAAAACAATATTAGCAGTGTCAGCGCCAATGTTAATTTTTTCATTAGTAGTAGGTTTAATAGTTAGTATAATCCAGGCTGTTACTCAGATACAGGAAGCTACATTAGCTTTTGTGCCCAAAATAGTAGCTGTTCTTCTGTCTTTAATTATATTTGGGCCATGGATTTTGAAGGTAATTACTCAATTTACATCGGAACTATTAATAAATATAAATAATTATATTCAATAGATAGGTGTTAATATGGACTATATTTTTAAATTATTATTCAGTAAATATGAGCTATTTTTACTTGTGTTAACACGAGTATCAGGTATTTTTATTATTTCACCCTTTTTTAGTGCTCAAAATATACCTAATATTCTTAAAATAGGATTCTCATTTATTTTATCTATATTAATATCTTTAACACTAGATATCAATATAACTCTTGAAGGTACAACATTTGTGGCAACAATTGCGAAAGAATTAATGGTAGGATTGATAATTGGTTTTATTTCTTATATGTTTTTTACCGTATTTTATATAATGGGTCAATTAATAGATATGAAAATTGGATTTGGAATGGTTAATGTTATGGATCCTCAGCACAAGGTACAAGTACCATTAATGGGAAATTTTTATTACATATTAGCTTTTTTAATTTTGTTTTCTATTAATGGTCATCATATGATTATAAATGCAATTGTAGATAGTTATGAATTTATTCCAATTGGAAAATTTACATTCGATGAAGAAATTGCATTTTTTTTAATAAATATTTTATCTAAAACATTTGCTACAGGATTTAAATTAGCTGCACCAATTATTGCAATTATTTTACTAATAGATTTAGTATTGGGAATATTGGCAAGAACAATACCACAAATGAATGTGTTTGTAGTAGGTATGCCTCTAAAAATATTAGTAGGATTTTTAATTATTTCTATTTCAATTCCTATTTTTTATACTATAACTATTGATATTTTTAATGAAACTTTTAGTGAAATATATAACTTTCTAAAATCCTTTATTAAAGGTTGATACTATGGACTTTAAAATTAATTTGCAATTATTTGCAGATGCAGAAAAAACTGAAAAAGCTACACCAAAAAAGAGAAAAGAAGCAAGAGAGGAAGGGCAAGTATTACAAAGTAGAGAAGTAACTGCTACTTTTATTTTATTAGCATGTTTTCTACTTTTAAAGGTTTATGGGAAGTATTTGTTTAATTTTCTTGAGAAATATATAATAGACGTATACTCAAATATTGAAAATATTGAAAAAGTTTTTAATGAAAATAATTTAATGATTGGATTTGTAAAAACCATAGCAGCTTTTATGGGATTAATTGCACCTATACTTTTAACGGCTTTTGTAGCAGCCATTTTAATAAATTATTTACAAGTAGGATTTTTATTTACTACCAAACCATTAAAAATCCAATTAAATAGAATTAATCCCATAGAAGGATTTAAACGATTGTTTTCTAAAAGAGCATTGATGGAGCTTTTAAAATCTAATTTAAAAATATTATTTATTGGATATACAGCCTATTCTTTTATTAGCAAAAATATTCTTGAAATTATAGGCTTATCCAAGTTAGAGCCTAGTATTATTTTAAAAAATTTTGCTAGTTTGTCTTTTAGTTTTGCTATGAGGATTCTATCTGTGCTTATGGTTCTTGCCTTTATGGATTATTTCTTTCAGTGGCGTGAATATGAAAAAAATCTAATGATGACTAAGCATGAAATAAAAGAAGAATATAAACAAACTGAAGGTGATCCACTGGTAAAATCTAAAATAAGGGAAAAACAAAGGCGAATTGCCATGTCTAGAATGATACAAGAAGTACCTAAGGCCGATGTTATAATTACAAATCCTACACATATAGCTATAGCTATTAAATATGATACCGATTTATATGAGGCACCTTATATAATAGCTAAAGGTGTAGATACAATAGCAGAAAACATTAAAAATGTAGCTAAGGATAATGCTATACCTATAGTAGAAAATAAGCTTTTAGCAAGGGCATTGTATGACACTGTTGACATAGGTGATATAATCCCTGAAGAATTGTACGAAGCTGTTGCGGAGGTTCTAGCCTATGTATATAGCTTGAGAGAAGATTATTAGGAGGAGAAATAATGAAGTTTGGTGATATTGTTGTTGCACTAGCTATTATTGGAATAGTTATAATTATAATTATTCCAATACCAAATACTTTACTAAGCATTCTTTTAAGCCTTAATATAGCTTTATCACTGTTAATATTATTGTTGTCTATGTATACAAAAAATGTATTGGAGATATCAATATTTCCATCCTTATTATTAATTGCTACTTTATTCCGGCTATCATTAAATATATCTACTACAAGAGGAATATTGACCAAAGCTGATGCAGGTAAGGTTGTAGAGACTTTTGGTAATTTTGTTATACAAAATGATCCAGTAGTAGGATTTATTATTTTTCTTATAATCGTAATTATTCAATTTGTTGTAATTACAAAAGGAGCTGAAAGAGTTGCAGAAGTATCTGCTAGATTTACACTAGATGCAATGCCTGGTAAACAAATGGCAATAGATGCAGATTTAAACTCTGGTCTTATTACTGAAGAGGAAGCAATTAAAAGAAGAGAAGATATTCAAAAGTATGCGGATTTTTATGGTGCTATGGATGGTGCTACAAAATTTGTTAAGGGAGATGCTATTGCAGGAATTATTATTACTATTATTAATATCGTAGCAGGTTTAGCAATAGGAGTTTCGAATGGAATGCCTTTTAGAGAAGCTATGCAAAGATATACTTTGTTGACAGTAGGAGATGGACTTGTAAGCCAAATACCGGCTCTATTAATTTCTACTGCCACTGGTTTAGTAGTTACAAGAGCTGCTTCTGATTCTAATTTAGGACAAGATTTAATCGATCAATTATTTGGAAACAATCCTAATCTTTTATATATTATTGGTGGGTTAATGATTGCATTAGGCATATTCACTCCCTTGCCTACTATAATTTTAGGTCTAATATTTGTCTTTATAGCTTATACCATGAATAAAGCTGTAAAAGAAGAAGTTTATGAACCGATTGAAGAAATTTCAGAGGCGGAAGAGTTAAGAAAGCCAGAAAATGTACTAGGCTTATTAAAAGTAGATGATATAGAAATGGAATTAGGTTATGGTCTCATTCCTTTGGCAGAAGTAAGTCAAGGAGGGGATCTATTGGATAGGGTAGTTATGATTCGTAGACAAATAGCTATGGAATTAGGTTTAATTGTACCTATTGTACGTTTTCGAGACAATATTCAATTGAATCCTAATGAATATATAATAAAAATAAAAGGTGTTCAGGTTGCAAAGGGTGAAGTATTATTTGATCATTACTTAGCTATGAATCCTGGAACGGGAGAAGGAGAAATAGATGGAATTGATACCATAGAACCTGCCTTTGGATTACCTGCTAAGTGGATAAGAGAATCCGAAAGAGAAAAGGCTGAAATATTTGGCTATACAGTAGTGGATCCACCTTCCGTAATTGCTACTCACTTAACTGAAATAATAAAGGAAAATGCTCATGAATTAATAGGAAGGCAAGATGTGAAGTTATTAATAGATAATGTAAGAGAAGAATATCCTACAGTTGTTGAAGAACTAGTGCCAAATGTATTGTCAATTGGCGAAATTCAAAAGGTCTTAGCTAATCTATTAAAAGAACAAATTAGTATTAGAGATATGGTTACCATATTGGAAACTTTAGCTGATTATGGCACTGTAACGAAAGATACCGATTTATTAACTGAATATGTTAGGCAGAGATTATCTGGATATATAACTAATAAATACGTTGAAAATAGTTCGTTAAATGTAGTAACTCTAGACAGTGAAGTGGAAGAAATAATAATGAATTCCATCAACAAAACAGAAACAGGTGCCTATTTAGCTCTAGAGCCAAATGTTGCTCAAGGTATATTAAATAATACATTTAAAACAGTACAAAAATTAACCACTATTGGTGAACAGCCGATTATATTAACTGCACCAATAGTAAGATTGTATTTTAAAAGATTAACTGAACAATTAACAAGAGATTTAATTGTATTATCATATAATGAAATTGAACCAACAGTTGAAGTGCAATCAGTTGGGATGGTGAGTATTTAATGAAAGTAAAAAAATATATTGGGTCTACTGCTTATGAAGCTATGACTAAATTAAAAAGTGAATTGGGACCAGATGCAATTATTTTAAGTACAAAAACTATTAAACAGAAAGGCTTTTTGGGTTTTTTCAAAAAACCTATGGTGGAGATTACTGCAGCTTTTGAAGAAAAAGATTTAATATCTCGGAAAATACCTATGGATAATCACTGGTCAGAACTTAATAATGAAATACAAGATTTAAAAAATATGATAGAAGAGTTTTCTAGAAATACAATAGAGAAAAAAGCTATAATTCCTAAAGAACTTGAAAAATATAAAATGCAATTAATTAATAAAGGTGTAGAATATAGTACTGCTACTTTAATAATTAGGGAATTAAATGAGCAAATAAATATTAATAATAAAGATGAAGAAATGATAAAAAACATTATAAAATATAGGCTGATGGAATATATTGGGGATATTAGTCCATTGTCTGTAAATCCAGGTTATCAAAAAGTAATTTTCTTCATTGGACCCACTGGGGTGGGTAAAACCACCACATTAGCTAAAATTGCAGCTCAATTAGTGTTAGAAGAAAAATATAATATTGGCTTAATTACTGCAGATACTTATAGAATTGCGGCTGTAGAACAATTAAAAATTTATAGTGATATACTAAATCTACCTCTTGAAATTATATATAATGAGGAAGATATATATAAAAGCTTAAACTTATTTAAAGACAGAGACATAATTTTAATCGATACTGCTGGTAAAAACCATAGAGAGATAGATAAAGAAGATACAATATATAAAGTTATAAAATCCATAAATAATAAAGAAGTATATTTAGTATTAAGTGGAACTACAGATTATATTACCTTAAAATCTATTATAGATCACTATAGTATTATGGATGATTATAAAATTATCTTCACTAAAATGGATGAAGCCCAAGGATTTGGCAATATATTAAATGCTAAGTTTTTAACTGAGAATCCTTTATCCTATATAACAACAGGGCAAAATGTACCAGATGATATTGAGGTATTAGATAAAAATAAAGTTGTTAGTTGTTTGATTGGAGAGAATATTTATGGAAGATCAAGCTAAAAAGTTAAGGGACTTAATGGGAAAAACGAAAACATTAAAAAACAATCCTCAAATAGAAAAAAAAGCTAAGACTCTAGCAATTGCAAGTGGCAAGGGCGGGGTTGGAAAGACTAATTTTGCAGTTAATTTAGCTATTTCTTTAAAACATTTAGGTTATTCGGTTTTAGTATTTGATGCTGATATTGGATTGTCTAATGTAGAAATTTTAACTGGAATATCAACCAAATATACTATTGTAGATTTAATTCTTAAAAACAAATCAATTTATGATATAATGGAAGAAGGACCTGATGGTATTAAAATAATATCTGGAGGATTTGGATTTCATGATTTATCTATTATAAGTGACGAAGTTTTAAATAATTTATTAACTGAAATTGAAAAATTGGAAAGCTATTTCGATTTTATAATATTAGATACAGGTGCTGGCATTTCAAATATTGTTTTAGGTTTTGCCATGGCATCTGATGAAGTCATAATTGTTACTACTCCAGATCCTACATCTTCAATGGATGCTTATGCTTTAATCAAGGCATTGACTATTAATGGATATGCAGGAAAACTAAACATAGTTACGAATATTGTAGAAAATAGGAAAGATGCAATGGATGTGTTTGAAAAATTAGATAAAGTGGCTAATAACTTTTTAAACATACAATTAGAATTTTTAGGATATCTAGAAAGATCAAACATTGTAAATGAAGCAGTAAGGAATCAACAACCTTTTTTACTTTTAAATCCTTCATCAAATGTTTCTAAAAGAATAAATATAATGGCATTAAAATTTATAAATCACCCAATTCCAAAAGAAGAAAAAAAATTGACTTTTGCACAAAAATTAAAATTTCTATTTTTTGAAAGGGGTCGGTAGAAATTGAATCAACAAAAGGGCTTGTTTAATATAGGCGATAAAATTGAATTAATTAGAGAAGAATCTAAAGATATTAAGTTTTATCCAAGTCAAATACTAGATATTACTAAAAATAATATATTTATTGTCTCAGGCCCTATATATAAAAACAAAATAGTGCCATTACATATAAATGAAAGTATAGGAGTATCTTGTCTTGTTGAGAATATGGGAAGATATATATTTAAAGCAAAGGTGATAAAAAGAAATTATAAACGGGTATATATATTAGAACTTGAAAAAATATCTGATATAATAAAATATCAACAAAGGGAGTATTATAGATTTGAAACTTCTATTATTGTAACAAAAGAGATGAATTTAAAAACTAAAACTGGAGAAGAAACATTATCAGAAGTATGCAGAACAAAAAATATTAGTGGAAACGGTATGCAATTGCTTTCAAATTTTGAACATAAAATTGGTGATAGAATTAAATGTGATTTTAAAATTAAAAATTATCCCATAACTGTAAAGTGCGAAGTAGTAAGGATAGAAGCTATAGATAGTTTTGATTATAATTATAGTCTAGGAATTAAATTTATAGACATTAGTGAAATAGATAGGGATATTATTATTAAGCATATATTTGAAAAAGAAAGACTTTTAAGAGGAAAAGGGTGATTTAATTGATAAGAGTGATGATAGTAGATGATTCACCATTTATGCGAAAAATACTTACAGACATTTTAAAACTTGACGAGGAATTTGTCGTTATAGGGGAAGCTAAAAATGGAAAAGAAGCTTTAGAGAAAATACCTTTATATAAACCAGATGTAATTACATTAGATGTTGAAATGCCAATAATGGATGGTATTACTACTTTAAAACATATTGTTAAGGAATTTAAATTACCTGTAGTAATGATAAGTAGCTTGACTATGGAAGGTGCAGCATTAACTATACAAGCTTTAGAAGAGGGAGCAGTAGATTTTATCCCAAAACCCCAAAATATTTTTAGCTTAAGTGGTGAAACAATAAAATATGAAATTATTAATAAAATAAAAGCAGCAGCTAAATCAAAAATAAATGTTAAATACAGTCAAGAAAAGACTTTAGAAACAATTAAAAAAACTAAAAAAATCATTGCTCCTATAAAAAAGGATTATGAATATATTATTGCAATAGGAACTTCTACTGGAGGGCCTCGTGCATTACAAAATGTACTACCTCTAATACCTGCCAATATAAATGGGACCATAGTAGTAGTACAACATATGCCTCCAAAATTCACTAAATCTTTATCTGATAGATTAAATAATTTATCTAATATAATGGTAAAAGAGGGAGAGGAAGGAGATGTTCTCCAAAGAGGTTGCTGTTATATAGCACCTGGAGATTATCATATGAGAATTTATAATAAAGGGGGAAAGTATACAATAGGTTTAAGTCAAGAACCACCTATAAAAGGACTAAGGCCAACAGTTGATTTATTAATGGAATCTGTAGCAAAACTTGATGAATTGAAAAAAATTGGTGTTATCATGACGGGAATGGGCTCAGATGGTTCTAAAGGTATTACAGACATTAAAAAATCTAATGGTTATACAATAGCACAGGATGAGGAAACTTCGGTGGTTTTCGGAATGCCAAAATCAGCAATAGAGACAAAACATATAGACAAAGTGGTTTCTTTAGATAATATTGCCTATGAAATTACAAGTATAGTGGGGGTGTAGTAATGGATTTGGATTTAAATCAATATATAGATGTATTTGTAGAGGAAGCGAAAGAACATTTGCAAAGTATGAATGAATCCTTATTAGAATTGGAAAAGGATATTTCAAATTCCTCTATTATAAATGAACTATTTAGGGTTGCCCATACATTAAAAGGCATGGCAGGAACTATGGGTTTTACTAATATGGCAAATCTTACTCATGAGATGGAAAACGTATTAGAGGGTGTTCGAAGTAATGAAATTATATTAAACGAAAGCATAATAGATGTGATATTTGAATGTTTCGATGTATTAGATTATTCTGTAAGTTTAATAGCTACTACTGGGGAAGAAGATGACGATAACCATGAATCTCTAATTTATAAACTACAAAATATATTAGAAAAAGACATGGATAATTTAGATGACAATAATAGTTCGGAAGATCCAATAAGTTTAGAAATTGACGAATATGTATTAAATGTAATTGAAGAAGCTCAAAAAAAAGGATTGATGACTTATAGAATATATATTAAATTAAGCCCTCAATGTATGCTAAAATCTGCTAGAGCTTTTATTATATTTAACACCTTAGAAACATTAGGTGAAATCATATATTCTAATCCATCAGCTGAAGATATAGAAGATGAAAAATTTGATTTAGATTTTAATCTTATTTTTGTATCAAAAGTTAGCAAAAATGAATTAAATGAAGAATTGAATAATATTTCAGAGATTGATAATATAGAGATAAAACCAGTATTAGAAGGTAAATTAAAAGATACACAAACACAGGACGTAGATAATAATTTAAAAAGAGTATCTAAACCTTCAATACAAAAAGATGAAAAAACCAATAAAGGCAATGTAATCAATAAGGATAGAAAAATAGGTAAAACAGTAAGAGTGGATATAGACAGACTAGATAATCTAATGAATTTAGTATCTGAATTAATAATAATAAAAACTCGAATGGATGATTTGTCTGAAACTTCAAATAGGGAAAATATGGTAGAAGCTATTGAATATTTAGAAAGAATTACAACTAGTTTACATGATGCGGTTATGAAAGTTCGTATGGTTCCAATTGAAAGGGTATTTAATAGATTTCCACGAATGGTAAGAGATTTATCTAAAGAGTTAAATAAAGAAGTAATATTGGAAATGTATGGTGAAGAAACAGAAGTAGATAGAACTGTAATAGATGAAATTGGTGATCCGTTGATTCATATAATCAGAAACTCTATTGATCATGGAATAGAAACACCTGAAGAAAGAATAAAAAACGGAAAATCAAGGGAAGGTACCATAATTTTAAAATCTTACCCCGATGGGAATAATGTTGTAATCGAAGTGATAGATGACGGAAGAGGTATAGATCCAGAAAAAATAAAGGACAAAGCTGTTGAAAAAGACCTTGTTAGTCCACAGGAAATAGAAATCTTTTCTGAAGAAGAAATCATAAACTTACTATTTATGCCAGGTTTTAGTACATCCGAAGAGGTATCAGATGTTTCAGGTAGGGGAGTAGGTTTAGATGTAGTGAAGAGTAAAATAGAGTCAATAAACGGTTCTGTTGAAATAGATAGTGAGTTAAATATAGGTACTAACTTTATAATAAGAATTCCTCTGACATTGGCTATAATACAAGCCTTATTAATTAATTTAGGAAATGAAATATATGCAGTTCCACTAAGTTCTATAACAGAAATTACAAGTATAGAAGAAAGTCATATTAGAAATATTCAGGGACAAGAGATTATACTATATAGAGGAAAAACTATTCCTATTGTGAGATTAAATAAATTATTAGGTATTGAAACAAATGATAATATAGAAGAACAAATTGTCATTGTAGTAAAAAAAGGTGACAAGCAAGCTGGTTTATTAGTAGATAGCTTAATAGGTCAGCAAGAAATTGTTATTAAACCATTAGGCAAGTATTTATCAAATATCAAATATTTGTCTGGAGCTACAATCTTAGGCAATGGAAGTATATCACTTATATTAGATGTAAATTCAATAATATAAAGGAGGGCCAAATATGTCTTCTGAAGTTGAAAATAAATATGTTATATTTAAATTGGACCAAGAATATTATGGTTTACCTATAGATTCTGTAATTTTAATTGAAAAAATGGGACAAACTACTAGGGTACCAAATGCTCCAGATTATATTAAAGGAGTGACTAATTTAAGAGGAGAAGTTATCCCTATAATAGATTTGAGGAAAAAGTTGGGGATGGAGACTAAAGATTTAGATAGAAATTCACGTACAATTGTAGTTTCTTTAAACGAAACAATCGTAGGGTTAATAGTAGATACTTCTTCAGAGGTTCTAGAGATAGATAAAGAAAATATAGACAAGCCACCTACAAATGAAAATGAAGAATTTATAGAATATGTCAATGGAATAGGTAAGACTGAGGAAAGACTAATAATCTTATTAGACTTAGTAAAAATATTAGAATATTAGGGATGTGGAATTATGGATGTAGATAATTTAAACACTATGATGCTAGATATATTAGGCGAAATAGGTAATATAGGTTCTGGCAATGCAATTACAGCTTTATCTAGTATGCTTTCTGTACGAATAGATATGAGTGTGCCTAAGGTTCAGATGTTAGAATTTAAGGATGCTGCAGCAATTTTAGGAGGAGAGGAAAAGCTAGTCGTAGGTATATACCTTGATCTTTATGATGAAGTAGAAGGCAATATAATGTTTGTATTAGATTTAGAATCCGCTATTAATTTAACAGATATGTTATTAAATAGGAAAAGCGAAGTGGAAGAATTGGATGAAATCGCATTATCTGCACTATCAGAAGTAGGAAATATTTTAGCATCTTCTTATGTAAATTCATTAAGTGCATTGACTGATTTAAAAATAACGGTATCAGTGCCTTCTTTAGCCATTGATATGGCTGGTGCTATTCTTTCTGTACCTGCCATAAAATTTGGGCAAATTGCTGATCAGGTTCTATTTATTGAAACCATATTTGTTGAAGATGATAATTATGTAAAGGGTAATTTGTTCTTAATGCCAGATATGTCATCTTTTGAAAAAATATTATCAAGTTTAGGAGTATTGTAATATGGAAACTATTAAAGTTGGAATGGCGGATTTAAACATTATAAAAGCTCCAGGAATATTAACAACCCTTGGTTTAGGTTCTTGTGTAGGTATTGCCTTATATGATAAATTTAATAAAATTGCTGGACTAGCTCATATTATGTTACCATATAGCAAAGAAATTAAGAATAATGAAAATAAAGCTAAATTTGCAGACACAGGAATAGATTTGTTAATTAATATGATGGTAAAAGAAGGTGCGCAGAAAAACAACTTAACTGCAAAAGTTGCTGGTGGATCCCAGATGTTTTCTTTTAATAATAATGATTCTATCTTAAAAATAGGAGAAAGAAATGTTATTGCAACAAAGGAAAAATTGAGGGAATTAAATATAAAAATTATCTCAGAAGATACTGGTGGAAACTATGGCCGAACTATTGAATTTAATGCAGAAGATGGTTCGTTATTAGTAAAAACCATAGGTCATGGAGAAAAAACCATATAGTTTTTTCTGGGGAGGTAATTCGATGAAAAATAAAGAGCTATGGATTCAATATTCACAGACGAAAGATAGAGAAATTAAGAAACTCCTTATCGAAGAGTATGTTGATTTAGTTAAAATTGTAGCTGGTAGAATGTACAATTTTTATGGGGCAAAAATAGAATATGATGATCTAATTGGATTTGGAATAATTGGATTAATTGATAGCATTGAACGTTTTGATATAAGTAAAAATATTAAGTTTGAAACCTATGCTCAAATACGAATTAGAGGAACAATTATTGATAATATAAGAAAATTAGATTGGGTACCAAGATCTTTAAGAAAAAAATCTAAAGAAGTTCAAGAAGGTATGTCAAAATTAGAAAATCAACTAGGGAGAAACCCTACCAATGATGAGTTATCGCAATATTTAAATATACCTTTGGAAGAACTAGAATCTATCCTTTCAGATATATCAAATTTTAATATATCTTCTTTGGAAGATTTATTGGCTAATAGTGGTGAATATAATATTAAAAGAAATAATGAAAAAGATACGCCAGAAGAAATATATGAAAAAGAAGAATTAAGAGAAATACTAGCATCTACAATTGATGGTTTACCTGATAATGAAAAAAAGGTAATTTCTCTATACTATTATGAGGAATTAACATATAAAGAAATTAGCTATATAATGGAACTGTCTGAATCTAGAATATCTCAAATACATAGTAAAGCTATTTTAAATATTAGAAATCAATTAAATAGGAAGGGGCTTTACGAAGTCTAAATTAGGAGAGTGATATAATATGCAACACAATTCCCAATATTATAAATTAGAAATTACTCGAGATGGAATGGAAGCTTATATCACAGTAATTGAAAGAGATGAGAAAGAAGAAATTAAAAAGAATGAAGGCACGGAAACCAGTGGTATAAGTAAAGAAGTGGCCGATGATATTATTAAAGAGGTTAAAAACATTATAAAAGTCGGATTATTAGAAGAAGATTTAATTAGATTATTAGCAGATGAACGTTATGGAGAAAAGACTTTAATTGCTGAGGGAATAAAACCTATTGATGGAAAAGATGGTTATGTAAAATTTAATTTTGATTTAGATAAAAAGTTAATTCCAAAAATATTAGATGATGGTACCGTAAATTATAAGGAGCTGGGTATTGTTAATAATGTAAGAAAAGGTGATTTACTAGCAGAACTAATACCTGCTGAAGAAGGTACTAATGGGTATAAAGTAACCGGTGAACCAATTAAATACAAGGAAGGAAAACCCCCATATATTAAATACGGTAAAAATATCAGTCTTTTAGAAAACGAAAGGGATTTAGTATCTGAAGTAGATGGATTAGTAGAATTAAAAGGAAATAAAATTGTAGTATCTGAAGTTTTTGAGGTGAAAAGTGTAGGAAATGAGACAGGAAATATTTATTTCAATGGGACAGTTATAGTTAGAGAAAATGCTTTAAATGGGTTTCAAATAAATGCAGAAGGTAATGTGGAAATAAAAGGTGTAGTTGAAGGCGCATATATAGAAAATAAAGGTGATATCATCGTTAGACAAGGAATACGTGGGTATAATCGACCTACTATTAAAACGGAAGGAAATGTAACTACAAAATTTGTAGAAAATGCAATTATTAATGCTGACAAGGATATAATAGCGGAAGCAATTATGCATAGCGAAATAACTAGCAGAGAAAACATAAGTGCAATAGGCAAAAAAGGGCTTATAGTAGGTGGTGTATGTAAAGCAGGCAAGGAAATTAAAGCAAAGACTATAGGTTCATCAATGGCTACTACTACTATTTTAGAAGTTGGAGTCGATCCATATGATATGCAAAGAAAGAAAGAATTAGAAAATTATATAATAACCATAGAAGATAATTTAGATAAAATTATGAAATCATTAGTTCTATTGGATAATTTAAAGAAGGCTAATAGGTTAGATAGTGAAAAAGCCAAAATGTATATAAAATTAATAAAGACAAGAACTGCATTATTGAATAATTTGAGTGATACTAAAAATGAGCATGAACGTTTAGAAAACAGTATAAAAAATTCATCGAGAGGGAAAATAAAAGTTTCAGAAACTATTTATCCTGGGGTAAGAATTACTATAGGAAATAGCACTTTTTTTGTTAGGGATGAAATGGCAAGATGTACTTTTTATAGGGAAGAGGGAGAAATAAAAATAGGTCCATATTAGGGGTGATATTGATGTCTATTAGACCTGTTGACTATACTAGTTTAATTCCTAAATCTCAAGAAGTTACAAAAATAAGACAGGTAGAGAATGAAAGGTATAAAAATCAAATCGAAATAGGTTTTAATCAGCAACAAAAACAAGTAAAGCAAAATATTAAAAAAGTTAGAAATACAAATAAAACAGAGAACTTAATCATAGATAAAAAGAAAGAAGGCAAAAACAAAAGAAAAAACAAAGATAAAAAAAAGAAGGATAAAGATAAAAAAACGGAAAAAACATTAGGTGGGAATATTGATATAAGAATATAATTGAGGTGGAATATGATAACTATTATCCTGAATATAATTGGTTTAATATGCATATTAATATCCTTGATTTTTATAAAAAGAAATTCTAAAAAAGAAATGGATATATATGAGGAAATAATTTCAATTCATAACAATGTAAAAGATTATTCTATTGCTATAAATAATACCTTATCAAATTTTGATGCCTTAATGGATTCCAGTCTAAAAAAAATAGAAACTATGGAAAAAAACATTATAGTTGATGATGTTTACAAGACACAAGTAAAAGAACCCATAGAAAACATTAAATCATATAATAAACATTCAAAAATAATATTAGAAGAACCCATTGCAAATAATACAACCACAAACAAATCATATAATAAGGTTTTAGACTTAAAAAAAATTGGATTATCTAATGAAGAAATAGCTAAAAATTTAGATATGGGGATTAGAGAAGTAGAGATAATATTAAAAATGTGGAATAATAAATAAAATTCTTTTTGAAATATTGATTTTAAATTTACAATATGTTATACTACTAGAGTGATTACACACATTCCTAGATATTTAGGGTAGTGCCTAAAATATAGGTCCCCTAAACAGATGATAGGTATGGAGGAATAAAACATGGAGGTGTTATTAGAATATGGCAGTAATTACTATGAAAGCTTTATTAGAAGCTGGGGTTCATTTTGGGCATCAAACCAGAAGATGGAATCCTAAAATGGCTGAATATATATTCACAGAAAGAAATGGAATATATATTATCGATTTGCAAAAAACAGTTAAAAAAGTTGAAGAAGCTTATAATTTTGTAAAAGAGGTTTCTGCAGAGGATGGAGAAATTTTATTTGTAGGAACTAAAAAGCAAGCACAGGAAGCTATCGAAACTGAAGCAAAAAGATGTGGAATGCATTATGTAAACCAAAGATGGCTAGGTGGAATGCTTACTAATTACAAAACTATTAGAAAAAGAATAGATAGGCTTCATGAGTTAGAAAAAATGGAAGAAGAAGGAATATTTGATGTTTTACCTAAAAAAGAAGTTATACAGCTTAATAATGAAAGAGAAAGGCTTGAAAAGTTTTTAGGTGGAATTAAGGATATGGATAGACTTCCAGACGCTCTATATGTAGTAGATCCTAGAAAAGAAAGGATAGCAGTAAATGAAGCTAGGATACTAGGTATACCAGTTATAGCTATTGTTGATACGAACTGTGACCCAGACGAAATAGATTATGTTATACCAGGAAATGATGATGCTATAAGAGCTGTTAAATTGATAACAGAGGCTATGGCAAATGCTGTACTAGAAGGTAAACAAGGTGAACAAATAGAAGATTTCGAAGACTAGCAAAAGGGTAAGGGCTAAGGAAATATGTTTTTTGGCTCTTACCATTTTTAACAATATGAGGAGGGATAATATGAATATAACTGCTGCACAAGTAAAAGAATTAAGGGAAAGAACAGGGGCAGGAATGCTAGATTGTAAAAATACATTAGTAGAAACCGATGGAGATATTGATAAAGCAATTGATTTACTTAGAGAAAAGGGTCTTTCAAAAGCTGCAAAAAAATCAAGTAGGATAGCAGCTGAAGGATTAGTTGATTCATATATACATGGTGGAAGAATTGGTGTTTTAATAGAAGTTAATACAGAAACAGATTTTGTTGCTAAAAATGATGAGTTTAAAGAATTTGTAAGGGATATGGCTATGCAAGTTGCAGCCTCAAGTCCTAAATATGTTAGTATAGAAGATGTACCTCAAGAAGAAGTAGAAAAAGAAAAAGAAATACTTATTCATCAAGTTATAAATGAAGGTAAACCAGAACATATAGCTGAAAAAATTGTAGAAGGTAGACTTGGCAAATTTTATGAGGAAATATGTTTATTAGAACAACCTTTTATTAAAGAACCAAGTATGAAAGTTAAGGATTTACTAAATGAAAAGATCTCAAAAATTGGTGAAAATATTAAAATTAGAAGATTTGTTAGATATGAAGTTGGAGAAGGATTAGAAAAAAGAGAAGAAGATTTTGCTGAAGAAGTAGCAAAACAAATGAAGATGTAATTAAATGGAGAACATATATGTTCTCCATTTAAATAAGAAATAAGGGAGGATCTACATGACAGAGCCAGTATTTAATAGAGTAGTTTTAAAATTAAGTGGGGAAGCTTTGGCTGGAAATAAAGGACATGGAATTGATGAAGAAACTGTAAATAGAATAGCGGGAGAAATCAAGGATTTACATAAACTGGGTGTAGAAATTGCAATTGTAGTCGGAGGAGGAAATTTCTGGCGTGGAAGAAGTACAGAAAAAATGGATAGAGCAACTTCTGATTATATGGGTATGCTTGGAACTGTAATAAATTCTTTAGCACTACAGGATGCTTTAGAGAATATTGGTGTAATCACTAGAGTTCAATCTGCAATAGAAATGAAACAAATTGCTGAACCTTATATTAGGAGAAAAGCAATAAGACATTTGGAAAAAGGAAGAGTTGTAATATTTGCTGCTGGTTCTGGAAGTCCTTATTTTTCAACTGATACTGCAGCAGCTTTAAGAGCTGCTGAGATAGAAGCAGATGTTATATTATTGGCTAAAAAGGGAGTAGATGGGGTATATGATTCTGATCCATATATTAATTCATCTGCTAAAAAATTTGATACTTTAAATTATATAGATATTTTAAATATGGGTTTAGGTATTATGGATTCTACTGCTACTTCCCTATGTATGGACAATAAAATACCTTTAATAGTTTTTGGTATTGATCAACCAGGTAATATTATGGATGTAATTCTTGGAAAGAAAATTGGTACTCATGTAAAGGAGGGGTAATTATGTATTTAGATATTCATAAGGAAACTGAGGAAAAAATGAAAAAATCCATTAATGTTTACAAGGAAGAACTTCAAGGAATAAGGGCAGGAAGGGCTAATCCTTTATTATTGGACAATATTTCAGTGGACTATTATGGTACTAATACTCCACTAAAACAGGTAGCAAGTATTTCAGCTCCTGAGCCAAGATTATTAGTTATTCAACCCTGGGATGCAAATTTAATTCCAATTATAGAGAAGGAAATATTAAAATCAGACTTGGGTTTAAATCCTTCAAATGATGGAAAATTAATTAGACTTCCTATTCCTATGCTTACAGAAGAAAGAAGAAAAGAGCTAGTTAAAGTTGTGGGAAAATCCCAAGAAAATGCTAAGGTTGTAATTCGAAATGCAAGAAGAGAAGCAAATGATATAATTAAAAAGATGGAAAAAAGCAAAGAATTATCTGAAGATGAAAGAAGACAAGCTGAAGAAAAAATACAAGAAATTACTAATAAGTATATAGAAGAAATTGATCTTATAACAAAACAAAAAGAGGAAGAATTGATGGAAATTTAAAAATTCCCCTTCTTATATGGAGGGGTTTTTTAATAATAGGGGGTAATATTATGGGCAATATTGAAATTAAAAATCTAAAAGATAAAATTGACTTAAATAATATTCCAGAACACGTGGCCATTATAATGGATGGGAATGGAAGATGGGCAAAAAAAAGATTCCTTCCAAGAACTGCAGGTCATCAAGAAGGTATGAAGAGAGTTATTGATATTGTAGAAATTGCAGAAAAGCTTAATATAAAATATTTATCCCTATACGCTTTTTCTACGGAAAATTGGAAAAGACCAAAAGAGGAAATAGAAGGACTTATGAAACTTTTAGTACGATATATAGAAATAGAATTAGAACGAATCCATAAAAATAATATAAAAATTCAAACTATGGGTGATTTATCAAAATTACCTAAAATTCCACGAGAAGAAGTTGAAAGAGCTATTAAACTTACTAAAAATAATACAAAGATGATTCTTAATATAGGATTAAACTATGGTGGCAAAGATGAAATAGTTCGAGCAGTAAAAAATATTTTAGAAGATATTAAAATGGGTAATATAAATGAAGAGGATATAAATACGGAGACTTTTTCTAATTATTTATATACTAAAGGATTGCCAGAACCTGATCTTTTAATTAGACCTAGTGGAGAGCAAAGATTATCTAATTTCATGCTATATCAAATGGCTTATACAGAATTTTGGTTTTCTGATGTTTTGTGGCCAGATTTTAAAGAGAAAGATTTATATAGGGCAATTATTGATTATCAAAAACGTAATAGAAGATTTGGAGGAATTTAAGTGAGAGAACTTATTAAAAGAACAATTACTGGATTAATTTTAGTGTTATTAACTATATTTTTAGCATCAAAGGGTGGAAAAGTATTATCTTATTTTATTTTTTTGATTTCTATAATCGGTTTAAGGGAATTTTATAATGCAGTAAATAATAAGAACTATAAACCTATTCGATTTATAGGATATATTGCTTGTATAGGGTTTTTATTGAATTCTTTAGGCTATGAAAGTATTAGTCTGAATTTTATTATATCCTTTGTAATCATAACTTTAATAATTACTTTTGTATTAAATGAAAAAATAAATTTAACAGATATTAGTATTACCTTTTTTAGTATTTTTTACATACCTTTTTTATTTCAACATATTATATACTTAGATGGGAGTAACTATATTTGGTTTGTTTTTATAACTGCTTGGGGTACAGATACCTTTGCCTATTTAGTAGGAAATTTATTTGGCAAGACCAAATTATGTCCTGACTTAAGCCCAAATAAGACTGTAGAAGGTTCAATAGGTGGAATTCTAGGATCTGTCTTAATAACTATTTTGTTTGCTAAATACTTTGAAATTGATCCCTTATGGAAATTAATTGTACTTTCATCATTAGCTGCTATTATTGCACAATTTGGTGATTTAACTGCTTCAAAGATAAAAAGAATTATGGATATTAAGGATTATGGATTTATTCTGCCTGGTCATGGAGGTATATTAGATAGATTCGACAGTATATTATTTACTGCCCCTTTTGTTTATTATTTTGTTAATTTATTTTTATTATAAAATAGGTGGTGATTTTATTGCTAACAGCAATTGCGGCAATTTTTGTTTTTTTAATGGTAATATTATTTCATGAATTTGGTCATTTTATTGTAGCAAAAAAAGTTGGAATAAAGGTTAATGAATTTTCCATAGGAATGGGACCGAAAATCTTTCAAAAAGAAAGTGGAGAAACTAAATATTCTATTAGACTTTTACCTATAGGTGGATATGTTAGTATGGAGGGGGAAGATGAATCATCAAATGATCCTCGTTCTTTTAATAATGTTTCAGCCCCATCGAGAATTGCTGTTGTGGCTGCAGGAGCAATTATGAATTTTATTTTAGCTATAATAGTTTTTTCTATAGTTTCTTTTAACGTAGGAATGCAAACTACTACTATTGCCGAAATCATAGAGAACTCTCCTGCAGAACAAGTGGGAATTCAAGCTGGAGATAAAATAGTAGGAATAAATAATAACGATGTGAAAAATTGGGACTCCATGGTGCAAAAAATAAATACTGCTAATCCTAATGAAGAAATGATAGTAACTGTACTTCGAAATGATGAAAAAATTAATTATACTTTGATACCAGAAATTACAGATGAGAATATAGCTATAATAGGCATCAGACCAGTAATAAAAAAATCATTTTTATCATCAGTTAAGGGCGGTTTTCAAAAAACTGGTTTTATGATAAAGTTAATGTTTCAATTTATTGGAATGTTATTTAGAGGTCAAGTAGGTACAAAGGAATTATCTGGTCCAGTAGGTGTAATACACACTATTGGAGAGGTAGCTAAATATGGATTTATAAATATACTTTATCTAATAGGGTTTATATCTGTAAACTTAGGATTTTTTAATTTACTACCTATACCTGCACTAGATGGAAGTAGAATTGTGTTTTTGATCATAGAAATTTTAAGAGGCAAACCAATAGATCCTGAAAAGGAAGGTTTTGTTCATTTTATTGGTTTTGTCCTATTAATTGGACTTATGATAGTAGTAACTTATCAGGATATTATTAGATTTAATATTTTTAGAAGGTGATATTGTGAAGAGACGAAAAACAAAAAAAATAATGGTGGGAAATGTGGCAGTAGGTGGTGATAGCAATATAACGGTTCAATCTATGACAAATACAGATACCAAGGATATTAAAAGTACCGTAGCTCAAATAAAAAGATTAGAAGATGCGGGCTGTCATATTGTAAGATCTGCTATTACAGATTTAGAAGATGCTAAAGCTATAATGGAAATTAAAAAAAATATTAAAATACCCTTTGTAGCCGATATACAATTTGATTATAAATTAGCTATTGCAGCTGTAGAAAATGGTGCTGATTGTCTTCGAATTAATCCAGGGAATATTGGGTCAGAAAACAAGGTAAAAGAAGTTGTTAATGCATGTAAAGAAAGGAATATTCCCATTAGAATAGGTGTAAATTCAGGTTCTATTAAAAAAGAATTTTTAGAAAAATATAATGGAGTAAATGAAAATTCTTTGGTATATAGCACATTGGAACAAGTTAGAATCTTAGAGGATATGAATTATGACAATATAAAATTATCCTTAAAAGCCAGTTCTGTTCCATTAACTATTAAAACCTATGATAAAATATCTCAATTGGTAGATTATCCTTTGCATTTAGGTGTCACCGAATCTGGTCCTACTTGGAGAGGAACCATTAAATCTTCTGTTGGAATTGGAACATTACTTTCCATGGGTATTGGAGATACTATTAGAATATCTTTAACTGGAGACCCTGTAGAAGAAGTTAGAGTTGGTAGAGAGATATTAAAATCTTTGAATTTATTGGAAGAAGGCATAGAAATCATTTCTTGCCCTACTTGTGGCAGAACTAAGATAGACCTTATTAAATTAGTAGAAGAGGTTGAAAAGAGACTAGAGGGCATTAATAAGCCTATAAAGGTAGCCATTATGGGCTGTCCTGTAAATGGTCCAGGAGAAGCAAAAGAAGCAGATATAGGAATTGCAGGTGGCAAAGGAGAAGGGTTAATTTTTAAAAAAGGTAAAGTTATTAAAAAAGTTAAAGAAGAATTTTTAATTGAAGAATTAATAAAAGAGATTGAAAGTATTTAGTTTATATCCCTGTAATCTTGGTATTGTAAAAGAACTAAAGGGGGTAAGGTAAGAAGTGAATAATCAAAGTATTAAATTATCCCACATATTGGAACGAAATAATTTAACAATTAATTTTGATATAAGTTCTTTATATATGGATAAAGTTAAATATTATACTAATGATAAAACTATAGAAATTTTTATATCTTCAATAGACATTATTGAAGATATAAAAATTGATAAATTAAAAGAAATTTTACAAACACAATTTAAGGATCACAATATAATCATAAAAATCAGATATAAGGATTACCAATTTACGGAGGATTTTATTGATAAATATTGGATTAATATTTTATATTATATAGAAAAAGAAATACCCTCTAGTAGTTCATGGGTTAAAGAATTAGATTATGAATTGGATATAAATTCTATAATATTATTTCCAACTAATAATATTATAAAATATGCTCTAGAAAATAATGATATTGAGACTAAAATTCCCAAAAAAATAAAAGATGAATTTAATATACTTATTAACGTGATCATAGATGGTTCTAAGATTTCTGACAATGGTGATGAAATTTTAGAACTTAGTTTAATAGAAGAAAAGGAAATATCCCAAAACATATTAGATAGCAACCAGCACAGCACACAGAAGAAAAAGATTTATAATTCAAAACCTAGCAAAGATTATGTATTTGGGGAAAAAATTTCCGAAGAAAGCATGAAAATAAAAGATATTACAACTGATACAAGTATAGCTATAATTGAGGGAGAAATTTTCCAATTAGAAACTCGAGATATTAGAGGTAATAGGAAACTTGTAACTTTTAATATTTCTGATCATACTGATTCTATAACTATCAAAGTATTTTTAAGAGAAAAACAATTTGAAGAATTTGGAATTAATGTAAAAGAAGGTTTATATGTTAAGGTTAAGGGAGATATTGTATATGATACTTATTCTAATTATTTAGTGTTAATGCTTAAATCTCTTAATATATTAGAAAAAGAAGAAAGAATGGATAATTATCCAGAAAAAAGGGTAGAACTACATCTTCATACCCAAATGAGTAGTTTAGATGGAATAAGTGATTTTAAAGAAATTGCTAGAAGGGCAAATAAATGGGGACATAAATCTATTTCAATTACGGATCATGGCGTAGTACAAGGTTTCCCAGATGCTATGGATATAGGTAAAGAATTAGGAATGAAAATAATATATGGAGTAGAAGGTTATTTAATTAATGATGAAAAATCTATAGTTATTAATTATGATAAAAACAAAAAATATAATAAGTATGTAGTTTTTGATATTGAAACAACAGGTCTTTCTCCTACTAAAGATATGATAACTGAAATAGGGGCTATTAAAATTGAAAATGGCGTTATAATAGATGAATATAATCAACTTATAAATCCAGAACGACCAATTCCAGAAAAAATAACTGAAATTACAGGCATAACTGATAATATGGTTCAGGATAAACCTACAATAAAAGAAGTTCTACCTGATTTTATAATGTTTATTGAAGATTCGGTTTTGGTTGCCCACAATGCTTCCTTTGATACAGGATTTTTACGGGAACAATTTTCTAGAAATGGAAAGACTTTAGATAATCCAATACTAGATACACTGGGGCTAACAAGGACTTTGTTTCCTAGTTTAAAAAGCCATAAATTAAATATTATAGCAAAACATTTAAATGTAAGTTTAGTAAATCACCATAGGGCTGTAGACGATGCTAAGGCTACTGCAGAAATATTTTTAAAATGCATGACAATACTAGATGAAAACAATGTTTTTAATTTTGATCAAATAAATAATTTAACTGTAAAAAAAGACATAAGCAAAGAAGAATCTTATCATGTGATAATTCTTGCAAAAAATTATCAGGGGTTGAAAAATTTATACAAATTAATTTCAGAGTCACATATTAATTATTTTTATAGAAAGCCACGGATACCAAAATCTCTTTTAAATAAATATAGAGAAGGACTATTAATAGGCTCTGCCTGTGAAGCAGGAGAATTATATAGAGCAATTCTTAGAAATAGAGATTATAGTGAGATAAAAAGTATTGTAAATTTTTATGATTACCTAGAAATACAACCCTTAGGAAATAATATGCATTTAATTAGAAATGGCATAGTAGAAGACTTAGAGGATTTAGAAAATATTAATAGAAAAATTGTGGAACTTGGAGATAAATTCCATAAATTAGTAGTTGCCACAGGAGATGTACATTTTTTAGAACCAGAGGATGAGATATATAGAAAAATAATAATGACTGGTCAAGGTTATAAGGATGCAGAATTTCAACCACCTTTATATTTTAAAACTACAGAGGAAATGTTAGAAGAATTTAAATATTTAGGTGATGAAAAAGCAAAAGAAGTGGTTATTGAGAATACAAATATTATTTCTAATATGATAGAGGACATAATTCCTATTCCAGATGGGACTTATCCACCTATTATAGATGGATCAGATGAAGAACTTAAGAAAATAACATATAATAAAGCACTTGAAATATATGGCAATCCACTGCCATCTATAGTAAAAGAAAGATTAGATAGAGAGTTGAATTCTATTATTAAAAATGGTTATGCTGTTATGTATATAATAGCACAAAAATTAGTATGGAAATCAGTGGAAGACGGTTATTTAGTTGGCTCTAGGGGATCTGTAGGTTCTTCTTTTGTAGCTACAATGAGTGGAATAACGGAGGTAAATCCCTTACCTCCCCATTATGTATGCCCTAAATGTAAGCATAGTGAATTTTTTGAAGATGGTTCTATTGGTTCGGGAATTGATTTACCAGAAAAAAAATGTCCAAAATGTGGTTCTGATTTTAATAAAGATGGACATGATATTCCATTTGAAGTTTTCCTTGGCTTTGAAGGGGATAAAGAACCAGATATAGATTTGAATTTTGCTGGAGAATACCAAGCCAGAGCTCATAAATATACTGAGGAATTATTTGGTGAAGGATATGTATTTAGGGCAGGAACAATAGGAACTATTGCTGATAAAACGGCTTATGGTTTTGTAAAAAAATATCATGAACATAATGGACTCAATGTTCATCCAGCAGAAATTAATAGATTAGTTAAAGGATGTACTGGAATAAAGAGAACTTCAGGTCAACATCCGGGAGGAGTAATGATAGTTCCTAGACACAAGGAAATTTATGATTTTACTCCAATACAATATCCTGCAGATGATAAAAAATCTGGTGTTATAACGACTCATTTTGACTATAATGCCATAAGTGGCAGAATTTTAAAATTAGATATACTAGGTCATGATGTACCTTCTATTATTCGTATGCTAGAAGATATTACAGGAGTAAATCCTAGTGAGATACCCTTAGATGATAAGGAAACAATGAAAATATTTACTGGTGTGGAACCATTAAATATTAAAGATGAGGATATTAAATTAGAAATAGGAACATTGGGAATTCCTGAATTTGGCACTAAATTTGTTAGGCAGATGTTAATAGATACAAGGCCTACTACTTTTGCTGAATTAGTAAGAATATCTGGATTATCCCATGGAACAGATGTGTGGTTAAATAATGCACAAAATTTAGTGAAGAATGGTACAGCTTCATTATCTGAAGTAATCTCTACTAGAGATGACATTATGTTATATTTAATTTATTCTGGCTTAGACAAAAAACGTTCTTTTAAAATCATGGAAAAGGTAAGAAAAGGTAGAGGTCTATCAGAAGAAGATGAAGAGTATATGAGGTCTTTTAATATTCCAGAATGGTATATAGATTCCTGTAAGAAAATCAAATACATGTTTCCAAAGGCTCATGCTGCGGCCTATGTTATGATGTCTTATAGGATTGCTTATTTTAAAGTTCACTATCCTGAAGCTTTTTATGCAACATATTTTACTACTAAGGCACAAGATTTTGATGCACATTTAGTTTTAAAAGGTAAGAATACAGTAAATCAAAAAATTAAAGAATTAGAGGCTCTGTCTAATAATGCAACTGCTAAAGAAAAAAATCTATTAACTGTATTGGAAGTTGTACAAGAAATGTATGCAAGGGGATTTAATTTTGAAAAAGTAGATTTATATAAATCTCATAGTGATAAATTTTTAATAGGGGAAAATGGTATAATACCACCACTTAGATCTTTAGATGGAGTAGGAGATACAGCTGCAAAGAAAATAGTTGAAGAACGAAATATTGCTGAATTTTTATCTATAGAGGACTTAGTATCTAGAACCAGGATTAGCAAAACTGTTGTGGAAGCATTAGATGAACATGGCTGCTTGCACAATTTGCCTGAAAGTAATCAAATTAATCTCTTTAACATTTGATTTTTTGCGATTTTATGTTATAATTATATAGATAATAATAGGAGGCTAATTGTGTTTGTAAGAGTGGGGGGTAAACCCACTCTTAATTTATTAAATTGAAGCATTTGCATATTTTATTTTACCATTACAAAAAATAGTTTTATATTAATGGAGGTGATACTATGGATAGAAAAAATATTGTCAAAATTGTTAAAGAAAATTGCGAGCCAATAATTGAGGACTTAGGTTATGATTTGGTAGATTTAGAATTTGTTAAAGAAGAAGGAGATTATTTCTTAAGGTTTTTTATAGGAAAGGTTGGAGGTATAACAATTGATGATTGTCAAAAGGTTAGTGAAATAGTGGGCGATAGATTAGATGAACTAGATCCTATAGAGGAGAGTTACTATTTAGAAGTTTCATCTCCAGGCTTAGATAGGCCTTTAAGAACTGATAAAGATTTAAAAAGAAATATTGGAATGAATGTAGAATTAAGTTTATATAGAAATATAGATGGTAAAAAAATTTATATTGGTGAATTGCTAGACTACTCAGATGAAGATATTACAATTTTAGAAGAAGGACAAAAAGAAAAGAGTATAGAAAGAGATGCCATTTCCAATATTAAATTAGTAATTGAATTTTAGGGAGGGTAAGTTTAATGAATTTGGAATTTATTGAGGCCCTTGAAGAAATAGAAGAAGAGAAAGGCATATCTAAAGATGTGATTTTTGATGCTTTAGAATCTGCACTTATTTCCAGCTATAAGAAAAATTTTGGGTCATCACAAAATGTAGAGGTTGAAATAGATAGAACTACTGGTAAAGTAAAGGTGCTTGCAAAAAAAATTGTCGTAGAGGAAGTTGAAAATGAATTATTTGAAATAAGTATAGATGAGGCCAGATCCATTAATAACAAATATCAAATAGATGATACTGTAAATATAGAAATTACTCCGAAAAATTTTGGAAGAATTGCAGCACAAACTGCAAAACAAGTAGTAATACAGAGAATTAAGGACGCAGAAAGAGATGTAATATATGATGAATTTATTAATAGGGAAAATGAAATTATTACTGGAATGGTCCAAAGAATAAGTAAAAATCATGTTTATATTGATTTAGGAAAAACTGAAGGTGTATTACCACCTACTGAGCAAATTGAAGGTGAAGTTTATGAACAGGGAGATAGGATTAAATTATATATTTTAGAAGTTAAAAAAACTACTAAAGGTCCTCAAATTATACTTTCTAGATCACATCCTGGATTAGTAAAAAGATTGTTTGAATTAGAGGTACCAGAAATTCAAGAGGGTGTTGTGGACATATATGCTATATCTAGAGAAGCTGGCTCTAGAACAAAAATTGCAGTTTATTCTAAGGATGAAAATGTAGATCCAGTTGGAGCTTGCGTTGGATTTAAAGGAGCTAGGGTAAAGGCTTTGGTTGAGGAATTAAATGGTGAAAAAATAGATATTATTATATGGAATAAAAATCCAGAAGAATTTATTGCAAATAGCTTAAGCCCATCAAAAGTGATTTCGGTAAAAATTAATGAAAAAGAAAAATCAGCTATAGTAGTTGTACCTGATTATCAATTATCTTTAGCTATCGGAAAAGAAGGGCAAAACGCAAGATTGGCTGCTAAACTTACTAATTGGAAAATAGACATAAAACCTGAAAGTCAATATAATGAAGAAAATTTGTTGTAAAAGGTGGTGAAATAAAAGTTTGAAAAAGAAAAAAATTCCAATGAGAAAATGTATAGCTTGTAATGAGAGTAAGCCAAAAAAAGAATTAATTCGAATAGTTAAAAACAAAGAAGATAATATAGAAGTGGATTTAACTGGAAAAATAAACGGAAGAGGCGCTTATATCTGCCCTAATACAGAATGCTTGGAAAAGGCTATGAAAAAAAAACAATTGTCTAGAGCATTAGATATAGAAATACCAAATGAAATATATGAAAAATTAGCTGAAACAATCCACTTGAATTTTGAGGAATAGCACAATTACCACCTGTAAAAACATTGGGGGTGTATAGTTTGAAAAAAATAAGAGTATATGAATTAGCACAAGAGTTAAATATGACAAGCAAAGAATTAGTAGAAAAGATAAATGAATTAGGTATAAATATTAGTAGTCACATGAGCAGTTTAGAAAAAAGTGATGCAGAGTTGATACTAGAAATTTTAGATGAAGAGGAAAAAAATGAAGCAAAAACCAAAAATACAAGAAAAGGAAAAGTGGAAAAAGATAAAAATATGACTAAAGATAATAATAAACAGGACAAAAATGAAATAACTGAAAACCATACTATAGAAGTAGGAGAAACTATCGTAGTTAGAGAATTTGCAGAAAAGTTAAATATTACACCAGCTCAAGTAATAACTAAATTAATTGGTTTAGGAATTATGGCAAACCAAAACCAGACTATTGACTTTGATACTGCTGATTTAATAGGAGAAGAATTTGGCTTTAACATAATACCATTAGAAATAGAAGAAGAGAGAGATGAATTTGACTTAGATTATGAAGACGATCCTAAGAATTTAAAACCTAGACCACCTGTAGTTACAGTTATGGGTCATGTAGACCATGGTAAAACTTCACTGTTAGATGCCATTAGAAAAACCCATGTAACTAAACAAGAAGCTGGTGGTATTACTCAGCATATTGGGGCTTCTATTGTAAACGTAGAAGGTAAAAAAATTGTCTTTTTAGACACTCCTGGTCACGAGGCATTTACTTCTATGCGTGCTAGGGGAACACAGGTTACGGATTTAGCCATATTAGTAGTAGCAGCTGATGATGGAGTAATGCCACAGACTGTAGAGGCTATAAATCATGCTAAGGCTGCCAAAGTTCCTATTATTGTTGCAATAAATAAAATTGATAAACCAGATGCAAATATAGATAGAATTAAACAGGAGTTAACCGAATATGGATTGATTCCTGAAGAGTGGGGTGGAGATACTATTACAGTTCCTGTTTCTGCCTTAAGAAGTGAGGGCATTGATGAATTGCTGGAAATGATATTATTATTAGCAGAAATGCAGGAATTAAAGGCTAATCCAAATCGAAAGGCTGTAGGTACTGTTATAGAAGCTCAATTAGATAAGGGAAAAGGCCCAGTAGCTACAGTATTAGTTCAAAAAGGTACTTTGCGTGTTGGTGATATGGTTGTATGTGGTAGTGCTAGCGGTAGAATAAGAGCTATGTTTGATGATAAAGGGAGAAATGTAAAAAAAGCTGGCCCATCTATCCCAGTGGCAATTTTAGGTCTTTCTGAGGTGCCTCATTCTGGTGAAATGGTGTATGCAGTAAAAGATGAAAAAACAGCTAGACATTATGCAGATAAAAAGAAAGAATCTATTAGAGAAGAACAATTGAGGTCTACTCAAAAGGTATCTTTAGATGATTTATTTGAACAAATACAATTAGGTGAAGTTAAAGAGTTGAATATAATCATAAAAACAGATGTAAGAGGTACTATAGATGCAATAGAACAATCACTTCATAAATTGGAAAATGAAGAAGTAAGAGTCAATGTTATTCATGGTGGAGTTGGAGGTATTACGGAAACTGATATTATGTTAGCTTCTGCATCAAATGCTATTGTTATAGGTTTCAATGTTAGACCTACATTAAATGCATTGGATATTGCAAAAGAAGAAAAGGTAGATGTAAGAACATATAGAGTAATTTATGATGCTATAGAAGATATTAAGTCTGCAATTAATGGTATGTTAGATCCAGAATACAAGGAAGTAGTTATAGGCCGTGCACAAGTTAGAGCTACATTTAAAGTTCCAAATGCAGGTACGGTGGCAGGTATATATGTTCAAGATGGAAAAATAACAAGAAATAGTAGTATAAGACTTTTAAGAAATGATATAGTCATTTTTGAAGGAAAAATATCTTCTTTAAAAAGATTTAAGGATGATGTAAGAGAAGTATTGGCAGGATATGAAGGTGGATTAGGTCTTGAAAACTATAATGATATTAAAGAGGGAGACACATTAGAAGCTTATATATTACAGGAAATAGAAAGATAAGAGGTGTACTCTATGAATATAAAGAGGAAAAATAGAATATCAGAAGAAATTAGAAAAGTTGTATCAGAACTTTTAATGAATGGGATAAAGGATCCAAGAGTTAGTTCAATGACCACTATAACTAAAGTAGATGTAACAGGGGATTTAAGATATGTTAATATATATGTATCTGTTTTAGGAGACAAAATAGCGAAAGAGGAGACTTTAGAAGGATTAGAATCCGCTAAAGGATATATTAGAATGGAAATAGGAAATAATATTGATTTAAGATATATACCAGAGCCTATTTTTCATCTAGATGATTCCATTGAGCAAGGTATATATATTTCCCAATTAATAGAAAAAGTTAAAGAAGATGAAGAAAAAAGAGGAGAATAAAATGAACAACTCTCTAAAAAGTTTAATAGAAGAAGCCATTAAACTCATTAAAAAGTCAGAAAAAATATATATATGTTCCCATGTACAACCTGATGGAGATAATATTGGTTCTATTTTAGCATTAGGTATGGCTATTGAAAAAATGAATAAAAATGTGAAAGTATTAAAAGTAGATGATATACCTTCAGATTATAAATTTCTTCCTAATATAGATTTGATAAAGAAATATGAAATAGAAAAAGAAAAAGAAATAGATCTCTTTATTGCCTTAGATAGTAGTGATATGGAAAGGCTAGGAGTAGGAAAAGAATTTGCTCAAAATGCAAAAAGTATAATAAATATAGATCATCATATTACAAATACTAATTTTGGCGATATTAATATTGTATCTCCATCATCTGCTGCCACTGGGGAATTAATATATGATTTTATTAGACAAATGAAAGTGGAAATAGATAAAGACATAGCTACATGCTTATATACAGCTATAAGTACCGACACAGGTAGCTTTATATATAGCAATACAACTTATATGACTCATCTAATTGTTGCAGAATTACTAAAAACAGGTATAAATATAAATGATATAAATATTAACTTATATCAAAAAAGATCTATGGAGAGAACAAGATTATTTATTAATGTTTTAAATGATATAGAGATTTTTCTAAATGGGAAAATTGGAATAGTTACTGTAACCCAGGATACGCTTAAATCTAGTAATGCAAAATTGGAGGATACAGAAGGGATTATATCCTTTGTTAGGGATATAGATTCTGTAGAAGTGGCCTGTTTGTTAAAAGAAGTAAATAAAAACGAAATTAAAGTAAGTTTGAGAAGTAAAGAAAAAATAGATGTTTCTAAAATAAGTAGCAAATTTAATGGTGGAGGCCATATAAGAGCAGCAGGCTGTACTTTATTTACTGAAATGGATAATGCAAAAGAATTAATTTTAAAAGAAATAGAAATGGCTTTTAGGTGAGATTATGAATGGTACTATAAATATATTTAAACCAATAGGTATGACTTCCCACGATGTGGTAAGTATTTTAAGAAAAAAATTTAAAATAAAAAAGATAGGTCATGGTGGGACTTTGGATCCCAATGTTTCTGGAGTTCTTATTATATGTGTAAGCAAAGGTACTAGAATTAGTGAGTATTTATTAGATTTAGATAAGGAATATATAGGTGAGTTGACCTTAGGTATAGAAACAGATACTCAGGATAAGGATGGTAAAATATTAAACTACTCTAATAAAATAGTTAATGAAAGGGATATTTATGAGGCTTTTGAAAATTATACTGGTTGGATAGATCAAATACCACCTATGTATTCCGCCTTAAAACATAAAGGTAAAAAACTTTATGATTTAGCTAGAGAAGGCAAGATAATTACAAGGGAGCCGAGAAGGATTCATATACAAGAATTAGAAATACTAAATATTACAAATAATCAAAAGGTTTTATTTCGGGTAAAATGCTCCAAAGGAACCTATATAAGGACTTTGTGTGATGATATTGGGAAATCCCTTGGTACATATGGATATATGTCCTATTTGATTAGAACTGAAGTAGGAGATTTTACTATAACTGATAGTTATAGTTTAGATTATATAAAAAAAGTAGATATAGAAAACTTAAATTCTGTTATTCGTCCAATTGATAAAAGTTTAAATTTTATGAACTCCATATTGGTAGAGGATAAATATTTTAATAGCATAGTAAATGGTGTTATTGTTCCCATAAATAAAAATAATTATGAACATATGACTTTAAATACTGTATTCAAAATCTATTGTAAAAATACATTCATTGGCTTAGGAAAAATTATTAATAAAAATGGTGAACTTTACATTAAAATGGACAAAGTATTAATATAAGGTGATGAAAATGAAGATCGTTGATTTAGAAAAACATGGAAGCGAATATAATACTGCAGTTGCTTTAGGAAATTTTGATGGGATTCATAAGGGACATCAATATTTAATAGGAGATACTATTAAAAAAGCCAATGAAAAAAAAATAAAACCATCGATTTTATTATTTAAAAATCATACTAAGCTTACAATAAACAAAAATAATGTTTATATACTGACTTCTAATAAACAAAAATTAAAAATATTAAAAGATATGGGGATAGAAACAGTATATACTATGGATTTTAATGAAAACATAATGAAATTAAGCAGTGAAGAATTTATAAAAGAAATTATTGTAGATAAATTAAAGGCAAAAATAGTAACTGTGGGGTTTGATTATAGATTTGGATATAAAGCATCAGGAGACAGTGAATATTTAAAAAAACTTGGTGAGGTTTATGGGTTTGAAACTAATATTGTAATGCCCATATGTATAGATAATGAAATAGTAAGTAGCACTAAAATTCGTAATTTAATACAATTAGGAGATGTTAAAAAGGCAAACAAATTTCTAGGTCGCTACTATTCGATAATAGGCAATGTAGTTTCTGGACGTAGTAGAGGTAGAAAATTAGGATATCCTACAGCTAATATTGAATTATTAGATAATTATAAGATACCAAAACCAGGAGTTTATCAAAGCATTACTATATTGGAAGGAAAACAATTTGTAAGTTTGACTAATATTGGAAACAATCCAACTTTCAATGAGGAAGGTTTGAAAATAGAAAATCATATATTAAATTTCAACGAAAATATATATGGAAAAGCTATTGAAATTCAGTTTGTTAATTTTATAAGGGAAAATATCAAATTTAATGCAGTTGATGAACTAATTAAACAAATAACTAAAGATGTAGAATATATAAAAAGAAATCAATAATATTTACAATTATGTCTATATATGATAAACTTATAATGATAATCTTATACCTTTTGCTATGTTTATCGTTTCCTCGGCGATTTACTTAGCTTTAGGTGAATATAATATTAGGAGGTATATTAAATTGACAATGACAAGAGAAGAAAAGGCACAAATTATTGAAGAGTATAGATTGCATGAAGGTGATACTGGTTCTCCAGAAGTTCAAATTGCAATCTTAACTCATAGAATTAATTCTTTAACAGAACATCTTAAAACTCACAAGAAAGATCACCATTCCAGAAGAGGTTTATTTAAGATGATAGGGCAAAGAAGAGGCCTATTAAATTATTTGCAGGAAACTGATATTGAAAGATATCGTGCTTTAATCGAAAAATTAGGTCTTAGAGGTTAATAGGAGCGGGGGATATCCCGCTCTATTGATTTATTATAAAATTATTTAAACCATATTTTTACGAGGAGGTATTACATGGAAAAGCAGTTTAGATACGATTTAGCTGGCAGAGATCTTATTGTAACCATTGGAAAAGTTGCTGAACAGGCTAATGGTGCATGTTTATTGCAACACGGTGATACAGTAGTTCTAGTTACAGCTACAGCTTCAAAAGAACCTAGAGAAGGCATAGACTTTTTTCCTCTAAGTGTAGATTTTGAGGAAAAATTATATGCAGTAGGGAAAATACCTGGTGGCTTTATTAAAAGAGAAGGAAGACCAGGAGATAAGGCTATATTAACTTCTAGATTAATTGATAGACCAATTAGGCCTCTTTTCCCTGAAGGATATAGAAATGATGTACAAATTATAGCTACTGTATTATCAGTAGATCAAGATCATACACCAGATATTTTAGGTATGATAGGCTCATCAATCGCATTATCTATTTCAGATATCCCATTTAATGGGCCTACAGCAGCTGTATTAGTTGGATTAATAGATGATGAATTTATTATTAATCCTGATGCAGAAGAAAGAGATAAATCTGAAATGCATTTAGTAGTTTCAGGAACTAAAGATGCTATAATGATGGTAGAAGCTGGAGCTAATGAGTTGCCTGAATCCATTATGTTAGAAGGAATATTATTTGCTCATGAAGAAATTAAAAAACTATGTGAATTTATTGAAGAAATACAAGAAGAAGTGGGCAAAGAAAAACAAGAATTTAAAGTATTTGAGCCAGAAAAAATTATTGAAGAAGAAGTTAGAAAATTTGCATCAGAAAAACTTATTCAAGC
This sequence comes from uncultured Clostridiaceae bacterium, assembly GCA_964564325.1. Lineage (GTDB taxonomy): Bacteria > Bacillota > Clostridia > Tissierellales > Tepidimicrobiaceae > JAAZMA01. The sequence continues at coordinate 15,250 of CAZMBD010000001.1, read as the reverse complement.
AATTCAAACTGTTGAAAAACAAGAGAGAGAAGAAAATATTGAAAAGGTAAAAGAAGAAACTTATGAAAATTTTATTGAAAAATATCCAGAAAACGAAGAGGATATATATGATGTACTAGATAATATTGTAAAAGAGGAAGTTAGAAGACTTATTTTAGAAGAAGGAATTAGACCAGATAATAGAAAAGTAGATGAAATTCGCCCTATTACTTCTGAGGTTGGACTTTTACCAAGAACTCATGGTTCAGGATTATTTAAGAGGGGTCAAACTCAAGTTTTAACAGTGGCGACACTAGGGGCATCTTCTGATGTTCAAATTATTGATGGTATTAGTGAAGAAGAATTTAAACGATATATGCATCATTATAATTTTCCACCATATTGTGTTGGAGATACAAGAATGCTAAGAGGACCAGGTAGAAGAGAAGTAGGTCATGGAGCATTAGCAGAAAGGGCTCTAGAACCAGTAATACCATCAGAAGAAGATTTTCCCTATACTATACGCTTAGTTTCTGAAGTATTAAGCTCTAATGGCTCTAGTTCTCAAGCTAGTGTTTGTGGTAGTACATTAGCCCTTTTAGATGCAGGAGTTCCAATAAAAGCCCCTGTAGCAGGAATTGCTATGGGATTAATTAAATCTGAAAATAAAGTAGTTATATTATCTGATATTCAAGGATTAGAAGATCATTTAGGAGATATGGATTTTAAGGTTGCAGGAACTGAAAAAGGTATAACTGCTATACAAATGGATATTAAAATTTCTGGTATAGATAGAAATATATTAGAAGATGCATTGTCTAAAGCTAGAGAAGGCAGACTATATATTCTAAATAAGATGAATGAAACCATATCTAAACCTAGAGAAAGTTTATCACCTTATGCTCCTAGAATACTTACGATGGAAGTTCATCCTGATAAGATTAGGGATATAATTGGACCTGGTGGTAAGATGATAAATAAAATAATTGATGAAACTGGTGTAAAGATTGATATTGAAGATGATGGTAAGGTATTTATAGCTGCTGATAATATGGAAAATGGTGAAAAAGCCATAGATTTAATTAATAAAGTAACAAAAGATGTAGAAGTTGGAGAAATATATATGGGTAAAGTAGTTAAAATTGTCCCATTTGGTGCATTTGTAGAGGTTTTAAATGGGAAAGAAGGATTAGTGCATATATCCAATATAGCTCATGAGAGAATAAATAATGTAGAAGATGTTCTAAAAGTAGGAGATGAAATATTAGTCAAAGTAACTGATATAGATAATCAAGGTAGAATAAATTTATCAAGGAAAGCTGTTTTACCAAAAGAAGATGGAAAATCTAATAATAAAAAATAGAGCATGGACCAAGGACATGAACCAAAGGGAGGTTCATGTTTTATTTTTTATATAATTAATATTTTCATATCCTTAAGAATAGATATATATTAAAATAATTTTGGAGGGATTTTATGAAAATATTAATTATTAATAAAAAAACATTATGGAGTTTAATAATATTAATTATATTATTAGTTTTAATTTTTTACTATGTTTTTTCCAACAAAGTAGATGAAACTTTTAATATAGATATTCATTATAAAGGAAATATAGACGATGAGATTGTAGCTTTTGCTTGTAATGTAGATTGGGGAAATGGATACATTCCAGCTATGTTAGAAATTTTTAAGAAGAACAATATAAAAATCACATTTTTTGTTACTGGGAAATGGGCAGAAAAAAATCCTGATCTTTTAAAAAAAATATATGAGGAAGGTCATGAAATTGGCAATCATGGATATAATCATGTGGATTATGATAGGCTTAGCTACGAAAAAAATAGAGAGGAGATTTTAAAAGCAGATAATATAATAAAGAATATACTAAATATTAATATTAAATATTTTGCACCTCCTTCTGGTGCTTATAATGATAATACAATTATGGCTGCAAAAGATTTAAATTATGATATAATAATGTGGAGTATTGATACAATTGATTGGAGAGAAGATAGTGATGAAGAAAAAATAAAGAATAGAGTACTGAGTAAAATACATAATTCTGCAATAGTATTGATGCACCCAACTGAAGAAACTGTAAAAGCTTTACCAGATATTATATTAAATTTAATTAGCAATGGGTATAGAATAGGAAAAATCAGCGATATAATCAATGAAAATCTTATAAATTAAATTTTATATTTTATTTGCCATATGATTTTAGATATGGCATAATTATTTTAAGTTGAGAATTTCAGCAAAAACACAAATTTTAATTGAGGTGATTTTATGAAAGTAAAAATTTTAAATAAATCTAGTTTTTCAACTCCAAATTATAAAACTTCTGGATCTTCAGGTATAGATTTATATGCAAACATTGAGAATTCTATTACTTTAAATCCTCTAGAACCAACACTAATACCTACTGGTCTTTATTTATCTATACCCGAAGGTTATGAGGGACAAATTAGAGCAAGATCAGGTTTAGCTTTGAAACATGGTATCACTTTAGCTAATGGAATTGGAACTATTGACAGTGATTATAGGGGAGAAATAGGAGTTATACTAGTAAACTTAAGTAAAGAAGAATATATAATTAATAAGGGCGATAGAATAGCACAATTAGTTTTTATAAAATATGAGAAAGTTGAATTGAAAGAAGTAGATTCTCTAGACGAAACTTTAAGGGGTAATGGTGGATTTGGGCATACTGGTTATTAGTAAAAAAGTATCATATTAGACTTTATCATAATTGAGTAATCATAATAATAAAAAAACATCATAAAATTAAACAAAGGAGATGATTTTATGATGTTTAGTGAACTACACCAAAAAGAAATTATTAACTTAAATAATGGGGAAAGACTAGGAATAATAGCTGATGCCGATATCTTAGTAAATGAAAAAACTGGACAAATTCTAGCATTTTTAATACCAGAAAGAAAATTGCAATTTAAATTATTTAGTGAATCAGAAGATATCGAAATCCCTTGGAACAGTATTAGAAAAATAGGAAATGATATGATTATTGTAGAATTAGAAGATTTTTAAATTACTCACATTATAACATTTGAAACATATTATAAACTATAGATAAACACTAGAGGTGATTTTTAATGAAAATAATAGTACAAAAATTTGGTGGAACTTCTGTATCTTCCAAAAAAAGTAGAGATAAAGTAGCTGAAAAAATAATTGAAAGATATAATGAAGGATATAAAATAGTAGTAGTAGTATCTGCCATTGGTAGAAAAGGAGATCCTTATTCTACAGATACATTATTAGAAATGGTTAATCCAAAACTTATGTCTCCTAAAGAAATTGATCTATTATTGTCTTGTGGCGAGGTAATTTCTTCTGTAGTTCTCGCTAATCATCTTATTGAACAAGGCTATAAAGTATCTGTATTAACTGGATATCAGGCAGGTATTAAAACCGATGATAATTTCGGAAATGCAGAAATTATAAATGTAGATAACACTAATATTTTAAAAAACTTAGAAGATGATAAAATCACTATAGTTGCAGGTTTTCAGGGAGCTAATAAAAACGGAGAAATAACAACATTAGGAAGAGGTGGAAGTGATATCTCTGCAATTGCAATTGGAAAAGCCCTTAATTGCAATCATGTAGAAATTTTTACCGATGTAGATGGTATTATGACTGCAGATCCTAATATAGTTGCTAATGCTAAAGTATTAAGCAATATGTCATATTCTGAAGTATATCAATTAGCAGAAGATGGAGCAAAGGTCATCCACCCAAAAGCTATAGAAATGGCACAACAGGCTAATATTCCCTTGATTATAAAGAATACTTATAATAATAGCAAGGGTACCTCCATAAAAGAAACTAACGTAAACTTTATTAACAATAGAAAACAATTATCCAATGAAAAGATCATAACATCTATAACCTATAAAAAAAATAGAGTACAAGTTATAATTTTATTAGATAATAATGAATATAATATAGATAATTTAATGGAAGAAATTACATTAAACAATATAAGTTTAGATTTAATTAATTTTTTAGTGGACAAAAAAATATTTACAATAGATATGAATGATAAAGAAAAACTAATCAATATATTGGAAAAAGAAAAACTAAAATATGAAATTATAGAAAACTGCTGTAAAATTAGTGCCATTGGATATAAAATGAGAGGGGTTCCTGGCGTAATGGCAAGAATTGTAAAAGCATTATCTAGAGAAAATATAGAAATTTTACAAACCTCTGATTCTCATAATACTATTTGGTGTTTAATTAAAGAAGAAGATACAAATAAAGCACTGAAAGCCTTACATGATGAATTTAAACTTTATAAATAAAAAGATCCAATCATAGGATTGGGTCTTTTTATTTATTATGTGGATAATATTTTCCCAATAGTTAAAACTATAAGAGTATGAAAGCTAATATATGGAGGTAATACTATGAATAAAGATGAAAATAATAAGAGCAGTAACGATATATTAGAAAATATTAATGATATAGGAATACCTAATTTTGAAAACCCAATCCAATTTCTAACTATAATAGGTGAAATTGAAGGTCATAATCTATCTTCCTCGGATAAAAAAACAACTAAATACGAACACCTAATTCCCATATTAATAGCTGCTACACAAAATCCTAAAATCAAAGGTATGTTTATTATTTTAAACACTGTAGGAGGCGATGTGGAGGCTGGCTTAGCATTGGCAGAAATGATTAATTCTATCGATAAGCCAAAAATATCCCTAGTATTAGGTGGAAGTCACAGTATTGGAGTTCCTTTAGCTACTGCCTCCGATTATTCTTTTATAGTACCTACCGCTACTATGACTATACATCCTATTAGAACTACTGGATTAGTAATTGGGGTCCCTCAAACTTTTAGATATTTTGAAAAAATGCAACAAAGAATAATCGATTTTATTTTAAGAACATCTAATATAAATAGAGAAACTCTAAAAAAGCTAATGTATTCTACAGATGAACTTGCCAATGATGTAGGAACTATATTAATTGGTAAAGAGGCTGTAGATTATGGATTAATTAATGAAGTAGGTGGCTTTAACGATGCCCTAGAAAAACTAAATCAAATTATGAATGAGAAATATAAATAGTATAAGGTTTTAAATTATGCTATAATAACAGAAGAACAAAAATTAAAAGGGGGGATTAACTTGACATTAATTCAAGCAATTATTTTAGGTATTTTCCAGGGAATTACTGAATTTTTACCTATAAGTAGCTCTGGACATTTAGTATTATTGCAAAATTTCTTTGGCATTAAAGAAGGAAATCTTTTTTTTACTGAAATGCTTCACTTTGGAACCCTTATTTCCATATTTATTGTATACTTTAATGATATAATAAATATAATAGTAGAATTTTTCAAAATGATTGGAGATGGAATAAAAAACAAAAAATTTAAAATTAAAAATGGGTATCAAAAACTGGCTTTATTAATAATTATAGGAAGTATTCCTACGGCTATTATAGGATTTTTATTTGAAGATTTTTTTGAAACTCTTTATTCATCATCTTTATTGCCCATAGGAATATCTTTTATGATAACAGGATTATTACTTTGGATTGCAAATAAAAAGCCTTATGAAAATAAAAATATTAAAAATATGAATTTTCTAGATTCAATTATTATTGGTACCTTTCAAGGTATAGCTATAATACCTGGAATATCTAGATCTGGTTCTACAATAGTAGCAGGTCTATTAAGAGGCTTAGATAGAAGTTTAGCTACAGAATTTTCATTTTTACTGGCCTTACCTGCAACATTTGGTGCTGGATTATTAGGTATTAGGAATGTGGTTAAAACAGAAAGCGAAATAGCATTTACTGCACCACTTTTAGTAGGAATATTATTATCAACTATAGTAGGGGTCTTTGCAATTAAATTTTTAATTAGCATATTAAAGAAAGATAAATTATATTATTTCTCATATTATTTATGGATAGTAGGTTTAATTACTATAGGTTCACATTTTTTATAAAAATTACTTAGTATATAAAATTGATTGAGAGGTGGTGTTATTGAGTAAAAAGAAAAAAACTAAAAGCAAGGATTATAATAGAGATATATTAGGCATAATAATCGTGAGTTTTGGCCTATTATCTGTAATTAGCCTATTAAGTTATAAAACAGGTATTATAGGGAGATTTTTAAGAAATAGTTTTTTTATGCTTTTTGGTTTTGGAGCCTATATTTTTCCCATTATTATCATTGCTATAGGACTATTATTAATAATAAATAAATGTAATATAGATGATGATAAAAAATCTCTTTATATATTTATTATGTTTCTAACATTTATCACATTAATTAATATAAAAAATCATAATTTAGATAGTTTTATGGCTAATATTAATCAATCATTAGAATTAAGTAAAAAAGGCACAGGTAGTGGAATAATTGGAGCAATATTTGGTTATGCTTTTTTAAAATTATTCGGTTCCATAGGTTCTTATATAATTTTATCTTTTATAATTTTTATTTCTATTCTATTATTTACAGAAATAAAAATTATAGACATTTTCCAAAAAAACAAATTTAAAACAACAAAAAGAAAACCTGTAAAAACACATAAAAAGCTAGAACCTAAAAAAGAATTTCAAATTCCTACTTTAGATGATACAGATGAAAAAATAATAATTCATGACTATAGTAAATCCAAAGAAAACGAGGAAAAAGAAAGCGTAAATCCTACAGAAGAAAAAGTATATATTTCTAATCAAAATTCCATAATTAATTATCAACTTCCTACAACAAATATGTTAAAAGATACTACTAAAAATGATACTAAGGATAAAAAAGAGATTTTAAATAATGCAAAAAAAATAGAACAAACTATGAAAAACTTTGGAATAGATGCCTCTATTTCACAAATTAACAAAGGTCCTACAATTACATGTTATGAATTACAACCAGCCCCAGGTGTAAAGGTAAGTAAAATTGTAAATTTAGCAGATGATTTAGCATTAAATTTGGCTACTTCAGATATTAGAATTGAGGCCCCAATACCTGGTAAAGCTGCCGTTGGAATAGAAGTTCCAAATAAAATTAAAGATAGTGTAAGTTTAAAAGAATTATTAGAATCAGAAGAATATCTATCTCTAGATAGTAAACTACCTTTAACATTAGGTAAAAATATATCTGGGATACCTATTATATCTACAATTGACAAAATGCCTCATTTGTTAATTGCAGGGGCTACAGGTTCTGGAAAATCAGTTTGTATAAACACTATTATTATGAGTATTTTATTTAGGGCTTATCCACATGAAGTAAAATTATTGCTTATAGACCCAAAAGTTGTGGAATTAAGCATTTATAATGGAATACCTCATTTACTAATACCAGTAATAACAGAACCTAAAAAAGCTGCATCTGCGCTAGGATGGGCAGTTGACGAAATGGAAAGAAGATATAAATTATTTGCCAAAAATAATGTAAGAGATATAAGTTCCTATAATAATAAGTTTAAAAATAATGAAGATGACAAATTACCTAAAATCCTTATTATTATAGATGAACTAGCAGATTTAATGATGGTTGCAGCACAAGAAATAGAAGACTATATATGTAGATTAGCACAAATGGCTAGGGCAGCTGGAATTTATTTAATTATAGCCACTCAAAGACCTTCAGTAGATGTTATTACTGGCATTATTAAAGCTAATATTCCATCTAGAATATCCTTTGCTGTATCCTCTCAAATAGATTCTAGAACTATATTAGATATGGCAGGGGCAGAAAAATTACTAGGAAAAGGTGATATGCTGTTTTCCCCATCAAATCTCTCTAAACCTATTCGTGTACAAGGTGCTTTTATAAGTGATGAAGAAGTAGAAAAGGTTGTAGATTACCTAAAATCTCAAAACATTACAGAATATGATGATAATATTATAGAAAGTATAGAGCAAGATATAACAATTAGTAATTTAAAAGAGGATACAGATGAATTATTAATTGATGCAATTAATCTAGTAGTTGAAGAAGGACAGGCATCTATTTCTTTATTACAAAGGAGATTGAAAATTGGATATGCAAGGGCAGCAAGAATAGTGGATGAAATGGAAGCTAGAGGGATTGTAGGAGGGTTTGAAGGTAGTAAACCAAGAAAAGTCTTAGTTAGTAAAGAGGATATAGAGTCTCATTTAAGGAGCGAAAACTTATGACAACAAAAAATGTATCAATAGTGACATTAGGCTGTTCAAAAAATGAAATAGATTCTGATTTAATGAGCAGTATATTAAAAAACAAAAACTATATAATAACAAATAATTTAGAAGATGCAGATATAATAATTGTAAATACTTGTAGTTTTATTTTAGATGCAAAGGAAGAGTCAATAGAAACCATTTTTGAAATGAGTCAATATAAAAAAGAAGGTAATTGTAAATATCTTATATTGGCAGGTTGTTTAGCTGAAAGATATTCAAAAGAATTACTAGAAGAAATTGAAGAAATAGATGGAATAATCGGAACTGGCAATATAGGAGATATTGTAAATATAATTGAAAAGTTAGAGAATGGACAACAAAAAATAAAAAAAGTGGGAAATATAGATGAAAATTATTTAGAAGAAATTAGTAGAAATAGCTTTGAGCCCACAGAATATGTAAAAATTTCGGAAGGATGCGATAATTATTGTAGTTATTGTATAATACCTCAATTAAGGGGTAAATATAGAAGTAGACCAATTGAAAATATAATAAATGAAGTAAAATATCTTGCTGAAAATGGGGTACGAGAAATAATATTAATTGGCCAAAATACATCCGATTATGGTATCGATTTATATGGAGAATATAGTTTAGCAAAATTATTAGATAAATTGAATCAAATAGAAAATTTAGAATGGATTAGACTTTTATATCTTTATCCTGATAATTTTACTGATGAATTAATTAACTCTATTAAAAGAAATGAGAAAGTAGTTAAATATGTGGACATACCATTACAACATATTAACAATGAAATACTTAAAAAAATGAATAGGAAAACCTCTAGAGAAGATATTGAGGATCTAATTCAAAAATTAAGATCTGAAATACCTGAAATAATTATAAGGACAACTTTTATTGTAGGATTTCCTGGTGAAGAAGAAAAGCACTTCAAAGAACTATATAATTTTGTACAAAAGGTAAAGTTCGATAAGTTGGGAGTATTTACTTACTCTAAGGAAGAAGGAACACCAGCATATAATTTTAGCAATCAAGTAAAAGAAAATATAAAAGAAGAACGAAGAAATAAGTTAATGGAATTACAGCAGAGTATTTCTTATAATTTAAATAAAAACAAGGTTAATAACACCTATTTAGCCCTTGTTGAAGATATACAAGGAGAAAAAATATATATAGGTAGAAGCTATATGGATGCTCCAGATATTGATGGCCTTATATATATTAAGTCTAATAAAAAGCTAATACCAGGTGAATTTGTAAACGTTAAGATAATTGATTCTTTAGAATATGATTTGATAGGAGAGATTAATAGTGAATTTAGCAAATAAAATTACTTTAGCTAGAGTTCTAATGATTCCTATATTTATGATTGTTTTATTCTCTAATTTCGACGGTAGTAATTATGTGGCAGCATTAATATTTGCAATAGCCGCTGCCACTGATGCTCTGGATGGGCACATTGCCAGATCTAGAAATCAAATTACCACTTTTGGTAAATTTATTGATCCTTTAGCTGATAAGCTCTTAGTTTCTACTGCATTAATTTCTATGGTTGAATTAGAAAAAGTTCCAGCATGGATCGTAGTAGTAATAATTGCTAGAGAATTTACTATTACAGGCTTTAGAATTATAGCTGCATCAGAAGGCATAACCATTGCAGCATCACCTTTAGGAAAAATCAAAACTGCTACTCAATTAATTGCAATTATTGCTATTTTAATTGATAATTTCCCTTTTAAATATATTAATTTTCCATTCCATACGGTTATGCTTTATATAGCATTATTTTTTACCATCGTATCGGGAATAGATTATTTATATAGAAATAAGGATGTTTTTAGAGCAGGCGAAAGATAATAGGAGTGAAAATAATGAAAGCAGAAATAATTTCCGTAGGTACTGAATTAATTTTAGGAAGTACATTAAACACCAATACCTATTATATAACTCAAAAATTGTCAGAGGCTGGAATAGACGTTTTATTTCATACTTCTGTAGTCGATGATAGAAAACTTCTAAAGAGTATAATAAATATTAGTTTAAACAGAGTTGATTTAATAATTCTTACTGGAGGGCTAGGTCCTACAACAGATGATTTAACTAAAGAAGTAGTAGCTGATACTCTGGGACTTTATCTTAAATTAAATTACGATTTAGAAAATGATATTAAAAAATACTTTCAAAAATCTAATAGAGCTATGCCTTCTAATAATATTAAACAAGCATATATTCCAGAAGGCAGTAGATTTTTAAAAAATGAAATTGGAACAGCTCCTGGCATATATATTAAATATCAGGATAAAATAATTATTTTACTTCCTGGTCCGCCAAAAGAAATGAAACTTATGTTAGATAATTATGCTATGCCATTAATCAAACAAGATAATATTACAATTGTTAAAACTATAAATACAATTGGTATCGGCGAATCTCAATTGGAAATGATATTAAGAGATATAGACATAGAAAGTGAAAATTCTACAATAGCAACATATGCTAAAGAAGGTAGGGTAGATATTAAAGTAGTTAGTAAAGGAAAAAATAAAGAAAAAATAGAAAAAGAATTAGCAGAAATTATTTTCCAAATAAAAAATAAAATCCCAGAGTTTATCTATAGCTATGATGATATTCCCATTGAAGAGATAGTATATAAAAAACTAAAAGATAGAAATATGCAAATTGCTTTTTGTGAATCTTGTACAGGAGGCTTAATAGCTAGTAGATTTACACAAATATCAGGAGTATCAGAAGTTTTTGATAGAGGTATTATAAGTTATAGTAATAATTCTAAAGTGGAAGAATTAGGGGTAGAAGAAGCTTTGATAAACAAATTTGGAGCAGTAAGCGAAGAAGTGGCTTTGGCTATGGCAGAAGGACTACTAAATAAGTGTAATGTAGATATAGCTTTATCCACAACTGGAATAGCTGGTCCTACTGGTGGCACAGAAGATAAACCAGTAGGTTTAGTATTTATTGGTATCGCTTTAAATGATCGCTCTTTCGTCATAAAATCCATATTTAATGGAGATAGAATTTCTATACAAAATAGAGCTACTTTCAAAGCCTTTGATGAATTACGAAAAATCCTATAATAAATTTTAAATCATTTGACTATATTTAAAATTTATTATATAATAGTTTTAGAACTCATGTTCGAGTATGTGAAAGGTGGTGAATCCAGTTTAACTGGAAATATTATGGTGGATGTGAAGGAAAAAGAAAAAGCATTAGAAATTGCCATAAGTCAAATTGAAAAACAATTTGGTAAAGGCTCTATAATGAGATTAGGTGACACAGAAATTCAAGAGATTGAAGTTATTCCCACAGGATCTTTAGATTTAGATATTGCACTAGGCATAGGGGGATTGCCAAGGGGAAGAATTGTTGAAATATTTGGGCCAGAATCCTCTGGAAAAACTACTGTTGCATTGCATGTTATTGCAGAATCTCAAAAATGTGATGGCATAGCAGCCTTTATAGATGCTGAACATGCCTTAGACCCAAATTATGCAAAAAAACTTGGAGTAGATACTGAAAATCTTATTATTTCCCAACCTGACACAGGAGAACAAGGTTTAGAAATTGCAGAAGCTTTAGTAAGATCAGGTGCCGTAGATATCGTAGTAATAGACTCAGTAGCAGCTCTTGTGCCTAAGGCAGAAATAGAGGGAGAAATGGGAGACAGTCATGTTGGCTTACAGGCTAGACTTATGTCTCAAGCATTAAGGAAATTGGCTGGTGCCATAAATAAATCTAATACTACAGTCATCTTTATAAATCAATTAAGAGAAAAAGTTGGAGTAATGTTTGGTAGCCCAGAAACCACAACTGGAGGAAGAGCTCTAAAATTCTATTCAAGTATTCGTCTAGATATAAGAAGAATAGACTCCATTAAACAAGGTGATAATATAATAGGAAATAGAACTAGAGTTAGAGTAGTTAAAAACAAAATGGCTCCTCCTTTTAAACAAGCTGAATTTGACATAATGTATGGTACCGGAATTTCTAAAGAGGGGGGTATATTAGATACAGGTGTAAATGCAGAAATTATCAATAAATCTGGCTCCTGGTATAGTTATGGAGAACATAAATTAGGACAAGGTAGAGAAAATGCTAAAGATTTCCTAAAAGAAAATCCTGAAATTGCATTAGAGGTAGAAAATAAAACTAGAGAATATTTTGGATTAACAGCTATAAAAGAAACAAATATTGATAGCTCAAAAGATACTAAAAAAGAAAACCCCAAAGAAGAAAAAACCAAATAACCTCCCATTTGGGAGGTTTATTCATAGGAGAGTGTAATAAATTGAGAATCTTATTTTTAACTGATACTCATATTAGAGGTAATACACCTAAAAATAGAACAGACGATTTACCAAAAACACTAGAAAAAAAATTTAAAGAAGTAATCGAAATAGTCCATGATTATAATATAGATTTTTTACTTCATGGAGGAGATTTATTTGATAGACCTGATGTTTCTATTTCAATTATGAGCAAATTTGCACCTATATTAAATCAAATGGAAGTTCCTATATATATTATATGTGGCAATCATGATATCTTTGGCCATAATCCAGATACCGTAAATAGAACTATGCTAGGACTATTAGATGCACTAAATATAGTAAAGATTATTAATCCAGATGAGAAGATATATTTAGAAAAAAATAATCTAAAAGTTCAGTTAACAGGTTCTCCTTATACATATAATATAGATAAAGAATATGATAAATCTCCATATATTGTAGATGAAATTCCCACCGATGTAGATTATGCAATCCATATGGTCCATGGAATGCTTTTAAATAAACCTTTTATTAAAGGTATACCCTATACATTGGTAGATGATATAAAAAATACTAAAGCGCATATAACATTATCAGGGCATTATCACTCTGGATTTGGAATTATAAATATAGATAATAAATACTTTGTAAATCCTGGATCTTTAATACGAATTACCAATAGTTTAGTAGAAATCAACAGAGCTCCAAAAGTTGCATTAATAGATTTAGATAAAAATATCCATATAGAACTTCTTGAATTAAAAACTGCCGAAAAGGGAGAAGATGTTTTAGATCGAAGTGAAATTGAAAATCATATTTTTAAATCTGAAAAATTATTTGAATTCAAACAATCTATTGATACTGCTATAAACTTTGAAAAATTAGAAATAAACGAAATACTAATAGAAGTATCCAATGCAAAAAATGTTTCTGAAGAAGTAAAAAAAGAGGCTCTTAGAAGAATCGCTAATTCCCAGATGAAGGATTTGGGAGGTGGATTATGATATGAAGTATATTAAAAAAGTAATCTTAGAAAATTTTCAATCCCATAAATATACTGAAATGGAATTTGATAAAAATTTAAATGTTATAGTTGGTCCATCTGATCAGGGTAAGTCTGCAATTATACGTGGAATAAAATGGGCCCTATTTAATGAACCTTCAGGAGATTTTTTTATAAGAGAAGGAGAAAAAGAATGTAGTGTAACCATTATATTTAATGATAATACTAAAATAAAAAGATATAGATCTAAAAGTAAAAATGCTTATTATCTCTATGATGAAAATGGAACAGAAATGGTATTCGAAGGTTTTGGAACTACTATACCCCAAGAAATAATAGATAAAACTTTAATAAGAAAAGTAGCACTAGATGGAGATAAATCAAATGCTATTAATATCGGCGAACAATTAGAAGGACCTTTTTTGCTTTCTGAAAAAAATTCTGTTAGAGCCAATGCCATTGGTAGACTAGTAGGAGTTCATATTATTGATGATGCATTAAAAGATACTTTAAAGGACGCAAGAAATCTTAATATCAAAAAGAAAAATCACGAAACAAATTTAGAAAAATTACAAGAAAATCTTTGTGAATATGATTATTTAGATGATTTAACTGATAAAGTATATCAATTAGAAAATATAAGGTTGAAAATTTATAATAATAAAATTAAATTAGAAAGCTTATCTAAAGCTTATGAAAGCTTAAACAAAGTTAATGAGGAAATTTCACAAACCCTTAGCTATTTAGAAAAATTAAAAAACTTAAATCAAATTATAGAAATTGAGAACAGTTTAACTCAGCATATATATCTTTATAATTTTATTAATAATAGACACAATAAACTAAATGTAATAAATGCTCAGATAAGAGAAGATAGAAAATTACTTAATCAACTTAAAGATATAGATAAATCTAAAGTTTGTATAGAAAAAATCACCATATTAGCTAAAAAATCAAGAGAATTAGAGAAATTACATTTAAATTATAAATTTTTAATTGATAATATATTAAAAACTAAATATCAATTAAAACTACTAGCTAATATAGAAAAAGTCGAAAATAATCTTGTAATAATAAATGAAAATTATTTAAAATATAATAAACTATTAAAATTAGAAAAAAAATTAGATTCTGTTAATAAAAGTCTTTCCATAGGTACAGTTTATATGGAAAAACTATCTAATATAGACATGGTTTCTAATATAAAAAATGAGATAGAAAGTAAAAACAAAAGATTAGAAAATTTAATTGCATACAAAAATAAATATGAAGATTTTTCAAAAACCTATACTAAAGAAAAAAAAATTTTAGAAAATTTAGAAGCTGAGTTAAATGAAAACCTACTTAGATATCAGGCTATTTTAACTGAAATAGAGATATGCCCTTTATGTTTTAGTAACATAGATAGAGCAAGAGTAGATAAGATTATAAATAATTACAAGTAGGAGGATTATTTTATGGATTATGAAAAAGAACTTAGTGAATTAAAAAATAATTTAGAACGGGCTAAAAATCTAAAATATAAAGCAGAAGCTAGATTAGAACAACTTAACCATCAACAACAAGAAATAATAAAAGAATTAAAGGAATTAGGAGTCAATCCAGAAGATTTAGAAAAAGAGATTAAAAAACTAAATACTGAAATAGACAAATTATTTGAAGAAGCAAATGCATTACTACCAAAAGATATTCTGGAAAAGAAGTGATAATATGGTAAAAAACATTGAGGAATTAGATAATTATTTAATAAAAATTAATTCTTTTATTGCTAAAGAGCAAGGAA